>NZ_JBEXLL010000032.1:0-48169 GCF_040609955.1 Nocardia sp. NPDC004568 | reverse complement strand
GAAGTGGGGCGGGACCCGGTTGTTGCCGAGTGCGAGGCTTTCGAGCTGTCTGCTGTTCGTGTGTTGGCGGAGTTCATCGTTGCCGAACGCGGTGAACCGGCTGCGGCGCGCAATGGTCGGGAGCGTGGCTCCGGAGTGGCTGAGGGGCCGGAGCTCACCCAGCCCGGGCGGCAGCAGAAAATCGGCACTGCGGCGGGCCAGCCGATGCCGGAGCGGCTTCGGCGGCGGCGCGGTGAGAAGATCTTGAACCCGCGGCGTGACTGGTGGTATCCGGCACGTCGGCCGATTTGGACCGGCGGTGCCGAAATCCGGGTGAGCCGACAAGAGTTCGCGCTGCTCCGTGCGCTGTCCGGACGACGCGGGCAGGTGGTCTCCACGGCGGAGATCGAGATGGCCGTGTGGCATGAGCGGCTCGGCGAGGTAGAGCAGGTGCACCGGCTCGTCGGCAGGCTCGGTACCAGGCTGGGCTTGAGCAGCCTGATCACGCCTGTGCGCGGCGGATACCGCCTCGAGGCCGGGACGGTTAGAACGCCGGATGATATCGAGGTGGGCGGAATCGTCCTGTCGCTGCCGGTGCGTCGGGTAACGGTCGATGGCGCTGAGATCGACGACATCTCCTTCACGTGCTTCGACGTGCTGGCGCTGCTCATGGAGCGGCCCGGCCACGTCGTATCGTTGGAAGAGTTCGGCACACTGGTCTGGGGGCATCCAGTGACGCCGCGTGCAGTCCGTCAGCATGTGGAGAGACTGCGGGGCAGCCTCGAAGATCCGACATGCATCGCGTCCGTTTATGGTGTGGGCTACCGTTTCGATGGTCGGACGTCGGATCGCGCAGCGGTCGACGAGATGGTCTTGGCGGATCCGGAGCTGCTCGAGCGGGGCGGGGTGCGCTTGTCACCAGGAGCGCTTCGAGTGTGGGTCGATGGCTCCGAGGTCGAGTACCCCGCGCGGGCGGTCGCTCTGCTGATGTTGTTGATGCGGCGCGCCGGGGAGGTCGTCCCACTGGACGATATCGCAGACGAAGTGTGGGGGCACCAGCACCTTCCGAATCGGGAGGAAATCAAGCAACTTGTGATCCTGTTACGGAAAGGTTTGGGGACCTCGGCGCGCATTGATGCCAGTTATGGTCGGGGCTACCGTTTCGATGTTCGACAATCCGATAGGTCGGCCGCAGACACACGGCCAGATACATCGCAGGAGCGGGCCGACCAAGCCGCGGAGACGAGACCGGACGAGTCGCGGGGACGGGCGGACCACAGTGGTCCGCCGATCGGTTTCCGGTCGGGTGAGCCGGATACTCCGGGTGATCCGCGCGGACGGTTCGGAGGCGGCGCTGCCAGCGGCGCGCAGTCGCGAATAACACCGTGGACGGGGCTGAAGCCGGTAGCCGTCGCGCCGCGGGATTCCGGCAACCACCCAGTGGAGCGGGGTCCGGACCTGCTGGCCGGGCTGGACGCATTGGGTGAGCTCGGTCGGCTGCTTCGGGAGCAGGGCGTCGTGGTGGATTCTGCCGCGGTGGCGGCGTCGTTGGGCACCTGGGTTCCCTCCGCCGCGAAGCCGGTCGGGCTGTCGGTGCCCGAAGACGTTTATCAACTGATCCGGGAACACCACCCCGAGTGGGTGGAACTGCCACGGGACAGCGACGAGGGTCGGCGGACCGTCGGTGCAGGAGCGGTGGAGCGCTGGCCCCACCGAAGCGAAAGCCGTCCGATCCTGGCGTATGGACAGTTCCGGGTGTCGGTGGGCTGGCCCGCCCTGGTGCCCGGCTGGTCCTGGAGGAAACCGGAGTCGGGGGAGCAGCAGGCGGATGATCCCGCGCTGTACGCCGACCTTCAGGGCGGACTGCCCAGCGGGGAGCGCAAGGATCTGGTAACGCACCAGGCTCTGAAGGACCGAGCCTGGGAGGACGAGAACGGTAATCGGATCGCCGGATTACCCGACGCGTATGCCTGGACCCAGGAACGGGACCTGCCGGCGGACGCCGACCTCGCCCAGTCGGTCAAGGACTACTTGTTGAGCCCCACCCGTGCGCCATTGCCGGAACGGATCCTGGAGCAGGAGCACGCGGAGGTCATCGAGATCCTGCTCGAGGAATCGAGCCGTGTCGGCAAACCGCTGACCGAAGAGGCGCTGGCCGCCCCGGAGGTCCGGCGTGCTGTCGCATTGATCGCCGAGGGTGTGTATATCGCCCGGACCCTTTACGGTGATCCCCGGATCGGGCGGGCCAATCACCTGTACGGCTCGTTCGAGCTCTTTGAACAGCAGGTCGGGGCCTTCTGCCATGATGGAGACCTTGCCGAGGGGTTGCGCAGCATCGTACGCAACGGCCTGCTCCAGAACGGCAGGTTCGAGCACATCCTGCACACCATGGTCGCCGCCGCGTGGAGCGATATCGTCTACGGCTACGGAAGGAAGAGGGACAGCCCGGACAGCCACGACGAAAAGCGATCCGGCGCGCTCCTCGAGGCGAGTGCAGCGCTACAGGGCTTCGACGAGCCGGCGGTGGCCGAAATGGTGGAAGCTGTCCGGGCCACGACGTACAACGAGGAAACGCAGACACAATCGTTCACCTTTCACGACGACCTGCGACAGCAGCAGGCGGCCGCCGCGTCGGGTGAACGGCGGGGCCTCGGCCAGTGGAACACGGGCGAGGATCTGCACGAACTGTCCACTCCCGAGATGGTGTCCAATGCCATCGCGTTGGCGGTGGAGGACCTGATGTCGAAGCGGTACGACCTGCGACGGCTGGTCGGTCGTCGCCTGGCCCGCCTCGGCATGCGCGCCAACTTCGTGGAAGAGGCATTGCGGGTGATCGGCATCTACGGTGCGTCGCGCTTGGACAGCGATGGCCCAACGCTGCGTGAGGCTTTCGTGGCGCGGCTGCGAGGTAACGCGGCGTTTGTCGATCCGGATGCCATCAGCGGTCACCGCTATCCGGACGGCTGGATCCTCGGAAACCGCGATATGCGTCGCGATCACGCCGCGCTGATCCGCCGACTCATTCATCGACTCGAGACCGAACCCCGGTTCTCGCCGCTCGACGCCCTCCGTGCGGCGCAGGAACATGCGAAGGCCATGGACGCGAAGTACAAGGGTTTCCGCTGGCAGCAGGTGATCCGGCCGGGTCCGCAGCCGTGGAACCCGATCGCCGTCGCGGAAAATCTCCGACGTCGGCTGCCCGGTGGGGATCGACCGGGCAGGACCCAGGATGTGATCGACGGTGTGCTCCGGGTGCTCGAATTGGCCGCCCCCGGCGCCACGGACGCATTCTCGAACCCCGGGGCCCGGGCCGATGCAGCGATCGTGGTGACAATGACCCAGGACGCGGCGGGGCGGCCCAGGTTGCGTGCCCAGCTGGATTACACCGTAGTGGGTGTGCCCGTGAACCCGACGGCACTGGCACAGGCGCTGGCGGGTGTGGACTGCCGGAGTTCGATCGAGGACCACTATCCGCTCCTGCTGACCGACCGGGTCTCGACCGACGAGCA
This sequence comes from Nocardia sp. NPDC004568, assembly GCF_040609955.1. Classification (NCBI taxonomy): domain Bacteria; kingdom Bacillati; phylum Actinomycetota; class Actinomycetes; order Mycobacteriales; family Nocardiaceae; genus Nocardia; species Nocardia sp. NPDC004568. The sequence goes on along the minus strand of NZ_JBEXLL010000032.1, from coordinate 44,681 downwards.
CAATCTGCTCTCGCTGACCGATCGGGTTCCGATCGACAAGCTGCTCTCGCGCCCGCTGCTCGCCGAACTCCCACGGTGCCGGGTGATCCTCGATTTCGCCGACCCGGTAACCGACGACGAGCGAGACCGGACCGGGCTCGGCGAGCAGCCGGTGCAGTCCGTGCACGTGCCGATCACCGTCGGGACCGACGCCGAGGCGGTTTCGCGTCGCGCCCGATCCTTGGTCGAGGGTGCCTTGGACACTCGGGAACACACCGAACTTCTCGCGCCGATCGTCGGTGTGCTGATCACCCGCAGCGCCGCCTCGGAGATCGTCGTGGATATCGAGCGGCGCGAAGACGGCATAACCGTCGATATGCGCGCGGAGAGCTGGCTGCTGGACCTGGAGATCGGTCCGGAGGGCACTGCGCCTGTGGCGCGGGTGCGAATCCCGGGCGGGGCCGATGCGGGCCGAACCGATGAATCCGGTGATGTGCACGCAGCCCTGTCTGCGCTGCTCCCCGGTGCACCCCTACAGTTCATCGAATCAATGGCCGCGGAGACAACCGGGCTCGGCACGGGCGACCGCACTATCACGGTGATCGACAAATCCGACACCTATGCAGTCGAATACGGGGTTGATGGGGTCGCAACTCGAATCGTCCGTTCGGTACCGGCCTTTGCCGAGCCGGCCGATGATGCCATCTCGACTGGCGACGGTTCGGATCCCGCCGCAGGTGCTCGCGGCGTGCAGGTGTCCGGCGACGGTCAGCGGGAGGACGGAGATCCAGGGATTCCGATCGGTCACCGAGGGGACGATTCGGTTTCCGGCCAGGAGTCGGCACGACCGCAGCAGATCTCGCAGCGGGCGATCTATGACCTGATATATGAGGCCGGGGGCAGCGATGTACTCGAATCATTTCTCATAAAACTGGACGAATTCCGGGCAGCCCCGGAAACATCCATGGCCGTGGTACAGGCTCGTTCCACGATCGTCGCGGACTTGTGGTACGGCCTACCCCACGACCTGCAGGACGAGTTGATCGACAGACGGCCACAGATCATCGGCCGGCTCGTGGGTATTCCGGCAGCCGTCCGTGACCAGGCGAACCGAATGGCATTGGACCGCGATTTCGAACGGCTCGTTGTCGACGACGAGCTGCGGGCGATCGCCGAGTCCGACGAGTTGTGGATCGGACCCGACCCGTCGCTGCCGGAGCCGGTGCGCAATATCGTCGACCTGGTCCGGTCGTTGCGGTATGCGGAACGGCTGGCGGCGGACATGCATCCCGATATCGATGCTCCGCCCGTGCACCTGCTCGGCTACGACATCTCGGTACCCGGCGGCCGCGCGGAGGTCGGGTTCGGCGATATCGATACCGCTTCCAACGTGTCAGTGCACGTCTTCGGAGCGGACAGCACCCTCGGTACGTTTCCCGAGCGGCTTCTCTGGACCCGCAACGCCTACGAGGCGACCGGGCGCACCGACGCGGAACGGAGCACCGCGGCGGTGGCATGGCTCGGTTACGGTTCGCCCCGGGCGACACAACGCGTGGTGACCAGTGGTGCGGCCCAGCAGGCCGCACCACTGGTGACCGACGCGATGCTGTCGCTGCGTGCGGGAAGGGAGTATCTGACGGCGCATCGCGGTGGGACCCCCGCTCCGCGGATCTATCTGTGCGGTCATCGTTACGGCGGCACGGTGATCAGCGAGGCCGCGGTGGGCGGGCAGCTGGACGGGGTGATCGATGCGCTCGTCTTCCTCGGCGCGGACGGCGCCGGAACGGCCGAAACCGCAGCGGCTTACGGTCAGAATGTACAGGTATTCGCCGGGATCGCCAGCGCACAGCAGATAGGTGGGCCGGGGCAGTTCGCCGACGGCAGACTGGGACGGGATACCGCGCTGGAGGAGTTCGGCGCGATCCGGTTCGCCGCCGAGGTCTCGGTGGAAGGCCGGGCCAGAGAACCCAGGTCGGCATTCAACCTGGCGGTATTGCAGGCATTCGGCTACCGGAAATCCAGGTTCGCCGCGGAAGCACCGATCGAGGGCCAGTATTACCGGTTCGTCGACGAGCATTCCCGCGCCATGTCGGAAAGCCTCGCCAATCTGGGCCGGATCTTCGCCGGGCACGGGGAGACTGTGGAACGGGTCCGGCACCGGCACCGGCCGGCGCCGACACCGTGGCGGCCGGTCCCCTCGGTCGTCGACCCGGAAGCCGATCGGTTGGTGCGTTTCCGCGATGTTCTGGCCGACGACGACTCTCCGGATCCCGATGCCGATACGATGGAGCCGGCGCGTACCGCCTTGGCCCGGCGTGGGCGCGGCTTCACCGCCGGCGACCTGATGCACCGCGATTACGCAGACGATTTCCTGCGGTCGACGGAGCTGTCCACCGATAACCTCCGCTGGTGGGCGGGGTTGGGAGATCCGGATACCGATGCCGAAGAGCTGAGCCCGATGCAGCGCGCGTTGGTGTACCGATACCCGTTCGAGATAGGCAATGCCCCCGGTCTACCCGATCATGTGGCCGACCTCGCCAATCGCCTGCAATTGCGGCGTGACCTGGAAGTGTTTCAGTCCCGCAATCCCCGGCCCGGCGCCGACGAGACGAACGGATTGAGCGCCGACGAACAACGGCAGTTGCGCAATCTGCTTACCACTCAGGAAGCGCTGGCCCGATCCACCGGTGTCCGGCCGGGAATTCCGCAACCACGTGTGTACCTGCTCGCCTACGACTCGACGGCATTCGGCGGGCAGGGCCGCACGATCGTAGCGTTCGGCAGCGTCGACAACGCCGACCATGTGTCCTGGCAGGTGCCGGGACTCAATGGCGCTATGCAAAACCTGCCCCGGCTGTTGCACCGGGTACGCACTCTTTACGAGTCGATGGCGTCGGCAAAACCGGGAGCACGCGTAGCCGCCGTGTGCTGGTTGGGCTATGTAGCCCCGGCCGACGGAGTCTTCCTGAAGCCTTCGGTCGGATACATGCCTGTCGACGTGGGGTCGCGGTTTCTGGCCCGGGACATGCTCGCCTATCACGCTGCTCGCGCCGAGCGTGCTCGGGTCGGGGGCCGGCCGGCACCGCATATCACGCTGGAGGGTTTCGGCAACGGGTCCACTACGGCGAGTTATGCCGCGGCCGCTGGTCGGCTATCGGCCGTCGTGTCGGAATCGCCGGACGGGCCGGTCCGCGAGACGGTCATGCCGGCCGTGCCCCGGCAACGTCCAGAGATCCAGGCGCATCGGGGCGGTGGCGGACTCTGGCAGCAGAACACCCTGCGGGCTTTCGACCAGGCAATCGCTCTCGGGGTCGATGTCATCGAACTGGACGTCGTGTTGACCAGCGACGGCGTTCCGGTCATTTCTCATGAGCAACGCATCCACCGAGAGCACTGGCGCGACACGGCCCCGGCTCACCCCGGCGATCCGCAATACCCGTACGTGGGCAGAGACATTCGGGACCTCACCGTCGCCCAGCTCCGGACCCTCGAACCGGTCGATGCTCCGCGTGACGACGAAACGACTACAGCCCACCTGCCCGGGGGAATGGTGCTGCTCTCCGAGGTGGCGCCGCTGATGGAAGGGCGCGGGGTGACGCTGGCCATTGATATCAAAAGCACTCCGCGCTGGAGCGATACCGACGTCCGCGATCTCGTCGCTGCGACCGTCGACAATCTCCGCAAGTACGATATTGCCTTCCGATTCCTCGCTTTCGACTGGCGGGTATTGACCTATGCCAAGGAACTGGCACCGGATGTAGAGCGGGTGGCGCTGTTCAGCGCTCGCACGGCGTCGGCCAAATGGACAGGACGCAAACCCGGAATCTCCCCGTGGCGCCGGACGCGCATCGTGGCCGCCACTCGATTCGGTGGCCGGCGGCGGTCACCGGGCGGCAATATCCCGGAACTGGCCCGTGCCGCCGGCGCGACCATGCTCTCGCCGGTACGTACGATAGTGACCGAGGAATTCATTGCGCAGGCCGCCGCCGCCGATATGCCGTTGGTTCCGTATACCATCAACGACGCCGCCGAGATGCGTCGTTTGATTGCCGCCGGTGTTGCCGGGATAGTCACCGACTTCCCGGATCTGTTGCGTGCGGTGGCGGTGGAGAGCGGGTGCGCGGTTCCAGCATCTACGTCGCACCGGCGCGGAGAACAGTCGGAATCGCTCGATCCAGTTCCTCGAAGTGGGGACACTGCTCCCGTGACTCCTGCCGACGCGGGTGCACCGGCGGACAGCGAAGAGAAGTCCGGAACAACCTCATCCACCACGACTCCCGGCTCAGCTCTGACGCCGCAGTCGGAGAAGGAGGTCGCCCGCCTGGAGCCCAGCGGAGACAGCATCTCGGATAGCGGTGGAATCAGCAGTCCGGCGGTGGTGGTTCGGCTGACCCCTAAAGACTGGGAGATGGTAAGCAAGATCACTCGGGAATCTGTGGCCGATGCGCCCGAATCATTCACGCCGACAATGAAAGACCTTCGAGAGCGCAAGAAGAAGGAATGGCAAGAGAAGATTGCGTCTCGAGCGGCCTGCCTGGGGGTGATGCGAGGCGACACGCTGATCGGGATCGTGAATATCAAGCTGGTTTCCGATCGATCGGACACCGTCGAACTGAATGGGATATTCGTGGTCCCGCGTGAACGTGGCACCGGGGTGGGTGATCTATTGATCGACAGTGCCGTGGACTGGGCACTCGAGCACCGCTTCCGCTGGATACGGAGGTTTCAACGTGCAGACAACGCTCACGCCGAGCGTCTCTATTCGCGGCATAGCTTTTACCGCGCGGGTGATGAACCGAACTACTACGCTGACGGCTGCGCTCGGATTTGCATGGTCCGAGACCTGTCCGATGGTGGGTCGGTTGAGGATCCGCGTACGAAAACCGTTCCCAATCAAGGAGATGGGACTCGCTCGGCAGGGCCCTCGAGCCGGACCGACCCGCCATCGCCGAACGCACCGGCGCCTTCGAGCGTCGAACAGCCGTCGGGCGGGGCCGCTTCGCAGAGCTCGACGTCAGCCCGGCCCGACAAACCCCAGGGTCCAGTGATCGGTCACCGGCCTTCCGGGCAGGAGGAGCCGATGCCGGCTCCGAACGCGGCGATTGTCGAGGTTACGGATTTTCCGTTTCCGGCGCGTGCGCAGGTCTGGGCGTGGCCGTTGACGAAAGAGGCCGCGGAGATTGTTGCCAAGCTGCGTAGGTTTGCCGAATGGCAGGCACGGGCGGCGAACTCCGTGGTCGTCCGCCTGCGTGCGCTGGGTCGGGCGCCTACTCCGGAGGATTGGTTGGCGGAGTACCGGACTCTGATGGACGAGAGGGCCGAGGAACCTGTCCTGCACCCCGGCAGCCGGTTGAATGATCCCGTCACCGACGAGGATTTCCATATCGATGTGTTCGGAGACAACGAACCCGGTGACGGCGCGGTGTGGGATCCCCGGACACGCCAACGGATCGGCGGACTACCGACCCCCGCGTCCGAGATCTACGAAGAGACCGGTGCGCGAACTCGCGCCCGGTTTCAGGCCGAGGGGATAACCGGGGAGGAATTGCAGAACGAAATTCTTCTCTCCGACTCCGACGGGACCGTGGTCGATGGGAACCGCATCCTTCGGGGTGTGCTTGCCGAACATGCCGTGACCGACCAGAAACGCCGGAATCTGGCGCGCGGTCTCGATGTCAGCAAACGGCCGATCCTGACACCCGAGCGAGTTGTCGTGGTACCGGCGAAGAAGGCCGATCGGGAGCGGATACTCCAGGATGCGATGGAGCAGATTGCCCGGCCCGGTGCGTTCACGGTCGAGGTGTGGGCGAATGTCGCTTACAAGCTTTTTCAGGCGCCGCAGCGGTTGAATGGTTCGGATTCGGTGATCAGGACTTTTCTCGCGGCTGTGGCCGTATACCGTCTCGGTCGAGTGCCTGCCATTCCGCATGATATCGATCTCCGTGCGTTGACGTTGAGTCAACGAGAGTTCGTGCGGTTCATGGTGCTGGCGGACGCGGGTGTTGTTGCTGATGCCGGCGAGTATGCTGCGATGGCCGATACGGGATCGCCGGAGACCGACCCAGGGACCGGCGAGACGGCCGCCGGATCGCCTGGATCACGGTCGGGATCCGGTGGCGAGCCCACTGCGGTGGGGACGAAAGCCCTACGGACCGGGCACGTGGACTTCTATCACGGTGTGGAGGTTCCCGATCCCTACAGTTACTTCGAAGATCCGGATGACCCCCGTACGCGCGAATACACTGCCACACAGAACATTGTCGCGGAGCGGTACTTCGCTGAGCCCGAGTCCAGGTTCGAGGAGACCAGGCGGCGGATCGAGCAACTGAACGGGCCTCCCCGCAGTACAGAGGTGAAGACAGCCGGTGGGTGGTACTTCTTCACCGCGAACCGGGATTCGCGGGATTATCAGATGCTGTTTGCGCAACACGGGCGTGACGGGTCGCCAGTGATGTTGGTGGATCCGAACGATATGCCCGGCAATGTGGAAATCGCCGGGTTCGAACCGAGTCCGGATGGTCGGCATGTGGTATATCGCATGCGGCAGGACGGAACCGACGACCTGGAGATTCGCGTCTGCAGTGTTTCCGTAGACGGGGAATACGTGTCCGTAGACCGGGACTACGCCGTGGCAGTGAGCAGGCACGCGGGCAATCCGTCCTGGACGTCGGATAGTTCGGGATTCTGCTACGGTGCCGCCGATAATCTGGATCGGACGCCGCCGGATTTCCACGTTCGTTTCCACCGGTTGGGTACCGAGGGGCCGGACAAAATTGTGCACGACGGTTCCCGGCACAAGGACAACAAGTCGAGAAGACGCTTCATTCCGACCATGGTCGGCGACGACAATCATGTAGTGGTGGTGGACGCCAGCGACCATTATGTAGATTTTTGCCGGCTGGACGGCAATTCGACCCCGACCTACCGGTTCGGCCACCCCGAATATTCCTATGAGTACATCGGCGACCACGCGGGCGAGCTGTTCTTCCTCACCGACCACGATGCTCCGAACGGCCGGATAGTCGCTGTGGATCCGAAGCGTCCGGATCCGAAGAATTGGCGCGAGGTCCTCACTGCGCCGAGCGATCACTACCTGCGGCCCGCGCAGAGTGCTGCTGGTGCTCGGATCGTAGGCAGTCAGATTCTCGTGTTGGCCGAACGCCTTGGCCGACCAGTGATGTTGCGGTTTTCTCTCGACGGGGCCCGGGCGGATGATGTCGCGCTGCCTGCCGACGGCGTGATCGGAATCAAAAGGTGGTCCGCCGACGAGCGGGAAGTGTTAGTGCGGTGTTCGTCCTACCTGTGGCCGCCAACGGTGATGCGGTGTGCTGTCGAGACGGGTGAGTTCACGTCGTGGGAGGAGTACGTGGCCGGTCCCCGGGATCCAGCCGAAGCGGAGGAGACCGGGCTACTGAATCCCGCTGAATATCATATTGAGCAAGTCTTATATCCGTCACGTGACGGGACGATGGTGCCGATAACGATCGTGCACAAAGAGGGATTGCTGCGGGATGGGAGCAATCCCACACTGCTCAGTGGCTATGGTGGTCACGGCATCACCTACTTCCCGTTCTACGATCCCAGTAATGCAGCATTGCTGGAGCAGGGTTTCGTCCTGGCGTTCGCCCATGTGCGCGGCGGCGGCGAATTCGGCCGGGAGTGGTACCGGGCGGGCATGATGGACAAGACGAAGGACCGGTTCGACGACTTCATCGCCGCGGCCGAATGGCTGATCGCCAACGGGTACACCACACGCGAACTCCTGGCGGCCGCCGGCGCCAGTAATGGCGGTTTCATGGTCTCCGGCTGCGCTGCTCGAGACCCTGGTCTGTTCCGTGCCGTTATCTGCGACGTAGGGGTTGCCGACCTGCTGCGGAAGCAGTACTCCGGGACCGGGCCGGTTTGGATAGGCGATTACGGCAACTCGGAAAAGCTCGAGGATTTCCAGTTCATGTACGCACTATCTCCGGTGCACAACATCCAGGAAGGTGTCCACCATCCTGGCTACTTCATCGTGACTCCTGACAATGACGTCCGTGTGCCCCCTTTTCACGGCCGAAAACTCGGTGCCACCTTGCAGCACGCCACGATCAGCGGAAATCCTGTGCTCGTATACTCTGAGCCCGACTCCGGTCACGTGGGCGGGGCGCAGCATGCCATTATCGCCGCCGATACTCGCCGTGCTGCTTTCCTGCTCCGGGAGCTCGGTGGAGCACCGGGTCACTATGCCGCGGGTCCCTTGATCGGGAACCTTTCGGAGTCCGACGAGGCTGAACCGGGTGACGACGCCGCCCCCTTCATCGGCAGCCGGGACAACGATCCGCACTACGGGTCCGCGGGCGGCAGTAACCGGGCTGATACGACAGGTGACGGCCCGAATCGGGCGTCGCGGGTGCCGGATCCGACACTGCCTCTGGATCGGACGCCGGAGGCGGAACCTGCACCGCAGCGGCTGGCATCACCGCAAGAGATTTACGACCGTATCTATCAGCGGGCCGAATCCGGGAGCGAACCTTCGGCTCCGGTTCTGACGGCCGAGTTGTCGGCTCTGAGCGGAGCAGTGGACCGGGCGACGGCATCCGATCCGCACGCCGAGATGATCTCGCTGCTCGATTTCGGCTACGGAATGGGGCGGGTGACCGTTGATTTCGCGTTGAACCATTCCTCTCTTTCCGGTGAGCGTAAGCCGCTGTTGATCCTGGCCTACGATGTTTCCGGGGTCGGATTGGCGAAATCGGCGGCTCTGCTTCGTGATCGGCACGGTTTTGCGGGATGGGTTTCGGTGCAGTCCGAGCCCGTATCCGGGTATGTGATGGGGGAACTCGGTCGGCGTGTCGGCGGAGTGGACATAGTGTTTCGCTTCGTACACGGGCACGAGAACGATTCCGTCGAAGCTGTCCAGCAGCTGATCCTCAGAGCCAATAACGGGAAGAAAGTGACGGTCACGAGCTCCTGGGGCGGTTCGGTCGGGCGTACTCCTGGGATCAGGGCGAGAGCGCGACTGTTCGAAGCGCTGGGTTCACTGACCGATCCACGCGGGGAGATGGTGATCGCGGTTTCATCCGCCGGAGCCATGGTGGATGAGGCACGGTATTGGTACGCGAAGCTGCGGAAGAACGACGTCGACGGCTACCCGATCGAGGAGTTCGGTGATGTGGTCTACGACACCGAGATTCCAGGTGTCGTCGACTTTTGTCATCTTTTCGACAGCGACCTTCCTCAATACATGAAGATTGCGCAATCGCGCCAGAACCAGCGTGTTTGGGTGGAGGGGATTCGGCATGCCGGTCCCGAGCCGGATACTGCCGCGTCCGAGCAGGAGGACCACCGGAAAGTCACCGAACTGAACAGTGCGAAAACCGACGGGCTGTGGGACTACGACGATTATGTGAAATTTCATACCGTCGTAGTATTTCGCAGTGGAACGACAGTTCTACCCGAAGGTGCCGAGGTATCGGTCGACCCCGGGATTGCGTCGGGTGGGTTTCGGCGCGGTGCAACCGAAGTGCGTCGGCTGGTGCCCGACGAGTGGTATGTGAACCCAGATTACTTTCGATATTACCGGCGTAAGTCGGCACTGGACTTCAGTACGGTCGACGGTCCGATACCGTTGCTGACCGAACAGTACTACCGGGAATCATACGAGCGGCTGGAGACATTTATTGCTTTTCGTGGTGACGAACCGATCGGAAGAACTCGATTGGAGTTCACGCAGGACCCCGGTGTCCTGGAGATGGGTGGCGTGAATGTCTCACTCGGTGCGCTCGGAACCGGAACAGGGGACCGTATGGTGCGGGCTGCGCTGGGATGGGCGCGGGCCAGTGGCTATCGGGAAGTCAGGCTGTGGGTACGGGAGAACAACGAGCAGGCCATAGATCTCTATCGGCGAGCCGGTTTCGTATTCACCGGCAATACTGAGAAGCATTGGAGCGCTTTATCTCTCCGGATTCTCGAAATGGTGGTGAGATTCGAGGAGGCCGCCTCACTCGGACCGGGCTTCGACGAGACTCTGGAGAGTTTGCTCGCTGTAGGTGAGCGGTCGGCGTGGGCGGTGTGGGGCCGCGAACTCATGGAACTGGCGGAACTCGGCTACGAGCAGGCGGATCACCACCTCACGACAATCCTGGGCTTGTCGGAACCGGTACGCCTGGCCCACCTGACGCCGGTTGTGCAGGCTCTGAACCTGACCGAACACGACACCCTGTATCACATCGGATCCGGTGCCGGTACTGCCACGATGTTCTTCGGAATCGCGACTGCGGCCGGGGAAGTGGTTGGAATCGAACCAGATCCCGCCGACGCGCACTTCGCGGCGGGACGCGCGGATCGATTAGGTTTGTCACACGTCCGGTTCGTGAACCGGGATGTTCTGGATACCGATCTGTCCACCGCTACCGCCTTCTACGTCGGGAAGTCATTCGCCTCGGCGCCGGATCAGGACAGTGTGGGAGTGCTCGCGCGTCGGTTTGTAGAACTGGGCTCCAGAAAGCGAATTCAGGTAGCCGTCATGGGCGTGGAACACGTAGGGCTGCGAACCTTTTTGCTGGAGAGCGGAAGGTTCTCGGCGGAAGATGTTCTCGAAAACGGCGCCAGTGGAACTATATTCCGGAGCCATGGGCATGCATCATCGATGCTCTGGCCGCAGAAAGACCACCAGTCGTCGGGCGGGGCCGACTCGCAGAGCTCGGCGTCGTCCCGGCCCGACGCCGCTGAGACCATTGCCACGTTGCGGCGGTTCACCGAGTGGCAGGCCCGGTTCGAAAGGATGGAACTGGCGCGTACGGCCTTGGCCCGGCTTGACGATCCCGCCGAGGTGCGCCATTTGATCGACGCCGGTGTCGCCGGGACTCTCGGCAGCCGGGACTACGATCCGCATGACGGGTCCGCGGACGGCAGTGATCGGGCTGATACGACGCCGCGCGAGGACCTTCGTGAGGTGGGTCCCGGGCGTCGCCTGCCGGTCGATTCCGGAGCGTACTCGGCATCACCCGTCGAACACGACGACGGCCCAGGAACCGGATCCGGCGAATGGACGGCGTCCGGCGGGCACGCTGTGGATGCAGTGCCGGATCAGGTCAGGGAGCTGCTGCGGTTGACCGAGGTCGGCCGCCGGGTGCTGGCATCGCTGGATGCGATGCCGGTTCATACGCGCTTCGAGTTCATGGGTGAGGGTGGTCATCGCGGTGGCGAGTGGAACGAACAGCAACATGCGGCCACCGTCTTCACCTCCGGTAATGACTATGTGGCGCAGGCACTGTTTTTGGCGCACGAATCGGTACATGCCGAGTTCTACATCGAGAATCGCTCGGTTCGCGATCCCTCGTCGTTGTCTCGCAGGGAATATGTGCGAAAGATGGTGGCGGAGGAGACGGCATGTTTCCGGCGGTCCGCCGAGTTGGCGGCCGAGCTACGCTCTCTGGGATTCGAGGTTCCGCCGCAGGTAGCCGAAGCCGCCTACGTAACGGCATACGACAAGGCGGTACTCCGCCGCGCGGGTAGGGGGCCGACTCCGGACGAGATTCACGACCAAGCGCACGTATCGGCGATGCGCGCTGCCGAGCAGGAGGTCGCTTCCTTCCGTTGGAACGACGGCCGTGACTACCGACGGTTCTACCGGGCAATCTGGGACAAGGCATCGGGAAGCAAACCATCCTCTGCCGCGCAGCCGGCCCAGGCCGATGCGGGGCATCCCGGGCGCTACGAACTGACGCCGGCCGGCGCGGAACGAATGCGCCAAGCTGTGCTGCACTACCAGCATGACGTCGTCCTGGGACGCGATCTGGTCCGGCGGCTGTCGGAACGGATGGCGGCACACGGGCTCGGCTCCGGCACCACCTCGGCGATCAGGGCTCGGGCCGCGCGCGAGGTCGCGACACTGGACGCGGAATCGGCAACGGCTTCCCCGGAACAGCTGCCGGATCTGCGGCGTGCGCAGCACCGGTGGCGGGAACTGTCGGATATGGCCGATGAACTCGACAGCGCCGAGGCTGCGATCCGGGGCGACCGGTTGGCGACGATGCGAGACATAGTCGTCGCCGATATCATGGACCGGAAGACCGAAACCGTTTCGAATGCGCAACGCATTTCGGGCAATGCGGTGCTGCTGCCCGGCACACCGGCGCGGCTGGTGATCGTCGCCGGACCAGGCGAACACCAGGCCGCATTGTCCGATCCGCGCGTGGCTGCCGCGGGCCGCGGCGCACAGGTCGAATACTGTCATGTGACAGTGCATCCGGACGGCGAGGCGCAGGTCTGGACATTGGTCGGCCCGACCGAACCACAGCAACCGCCGACCCTGACCCCGTTGCATCTCGTCGAGACGGCGACTCGGCAACGTATAGAGCGCATTCGCACCGAACTGGGCGGCACCGAAGTAGGAGCGTGGGTGCTCGAGACCTTGCACGATGTGGAGATCGTGCACACCGCCGACCCTGCCGCGGCGGGCTATAAACCGATCCTTCACCGGTTGGTGCTCGATATCGGGATGTCGGATGAACAGCACATGGCGCAACTGGTGCATCATGCGATTCATGTGGCCGTGGCCCGCGGCCGGGAGACGATCGAGACCGTGCGCGAGCAGCTGACCCTGCCGCGAGAGTCGTACATCGATATTCGGACAGCCGAGGAAACACGCGCGCACGCAATGGAAATTGTTGCCTCACTGCAGCTTCGAGCAGCCGGCTACGAGGTTCCGGAGCCGATCGGCATGCGCGCCTACACCGATGCCTACTATCGGGCCCGCGCGGAGCTGGTCGACAATATGGGTCTGGCGGGGCGAGTAGTTCCCGAGCGGTTCCTGCCGGTCCTGGACCGGATATCCAATGACGCCGGCCTCGCTTCGTTACGTCCGGTAGTGGAAGCGCATGCGGTGCACGGGGAACGCTACCGGGACATTTACGGCAAAGCATGGGACGCCGCTCGAGGTGTGCAGTCGTTCGCCGAACAAGTGCAGGCGGCCCGCATGAGCGGTGAGCGATCGGTGCGGACCCTCGATGACGGCACTGCAGTTCAGGGCGTGCTGAAAGTCGAGCTGATCGCCTTCAACGATGACTCGGAATATGTGCGCATGCCCCTGCGGGATATCCGTGATGTGCACGCGGCGGTACTGTCGTCGCGGCTGGGCCGTTCGTTCGGTGTGCCGATGCCACGGATTGTCGCGGACGGCAATGTGTTGTACTGCGAGAAGACCTCGTGGGCGCTGCCGGTCGAGCTCGGCCGGATCGGTCTCGGTTCGGTTGGTCTGGGAATGCACGATGTCCTGGCCGCCTTTCCGGACACTGCCGAGCGCGTGATGGTCGGGAACGAAAAGGTCGCCTGGAGTATTCATCATCGCGCGTTCGCGGCCAGGACCCTTTCTGCGGAGACAGTGAGCAGATTTGCGCAACGGTTCCTGCGTGTGCGTAACGATGGAACTGTCGAGGGCATTGCGCATGACGTCACCGAGGCGGAACTCGAATGGTTCCGCGATCGGGTGGTGGAATTGCGGCCGGAGTTCGAGCGGCTCGGACGGGCCGACTGGCACGACATGATGATGGATCGACTTGCACAGATTGCACAGCACGTCCTACCGGAGGCTGTCTCGTCACAGAGCGATCACATCTCCTCGGGCCCGCCCGACGATAGCGATCCCGGCCGCCCGGAGCCCGCATCGCTGCAGCATCTCGGAAACCGTCGAAGGCATATGGTTCCGGAAAGTCCGGCGTCGTGGTCGCGTCCGGCCCCGCAGCCGCGGGGTGATACGGACCTCCCGGCGGAACCTCCTGGTCCGGAGGGTCCGCCGATCGGTAGTCGAGACAACGATCCGGTTCCCGAACGTTCCGTCCACGAGCCATTGCGGAACCCTGTCGAGGACTCGGATCCGCTCGCCCGGCCGGACGTATTAGGTGGGCTCGACTGGCCTCGGGCATCCGTCGGACGACCCGATGAATGGGATGCTGCCGGACGGTCTCCCGATCTCTCGGTGGTGCACGAACCAGGTGATCCAGCGGCTGGTGGCAGTGTTCGGGAGGCTACGCCCCTGTCGCCGAATCCCTCGCAGGAACCCTCTGCGCCGGTAAGATCTTCGGCGTCGGACGTTGACGGAACGGCTGGTGAAGTTACGGTGATGCCTCGGGCTGTGGTCGAGGCGGGACAGCCCCAGGCCGAGATCGGTCCTGCGTCCGTGACCGCCGATCACGCGGCCGGGCGCGGTGGCTTCGGAGACAAACGCGCTGCTGACGAAGGGATCCGGGATGAAGGAAAAATTACCGGCGTCAAATGGGCCGGTAGAATCACGGGCGCCTCGAGGCTACGGCAAACCCATGGATTGCCGGCAGGCTGGATCGAGTGGGCGGCCAGTGATGTGCAAGTTGCTGCGGCGGAAGGCTCGGATGCGCAAGCTGAAACTGACGAGTCGGTAGAGGGCCGACCCGAAGGTCCGCCGATCGGCACCACGCCGGACGAACGGGGCCTGCCGACTGGTGAGTCGGAGTGGTCGACTCCTTGGTCGCGCGAAGAGGGCCGCGGGTTGCCGGGGTCGGCTGCTCGGTCCGGTGGTCCGGCGGATGCGGGTCCTTTGATCGGGAACCGGTCGGATGAATCGGATGAGGGCGGGCGAACCGATCGTGGCTCGGGATCGATTGGGATGCGGTCGGATGATGTGGACGATGAGGGCCGATTCGGTGTCGATGACGGGTCGGGTCGGGTCGGGTTGCTTCCGGATGAGCCGGTGTCGGCGTGGCGGGTCGATAGTGCCGGGTTGATCGAGGAGTTCGTGGGTGATACTCCGCCGACGTATGAGCAGTTGCGGGAGCGATTGCGTGCGCTGGCGGATCGGTATTCGGATGAGCAGGCGTTGTTCCAGGAGATCGGTCGCACCCGGGAGGATCGGCCGATGGAAATGCTGTCGATATACGGCGGTCCGAACAATATCGAGCTGATTGTCGATCCGCATCCGATGGAGCCGGTCGGTCGTGCCACGGTGTTGGCGTTTGCGGAGTACTTCTGTTCGCGTCCGGAACTCCGGTCGGTATATTCGCTGCACATTGTCGTGAGCGCCGATCCCGATCGTGCGGTGTCGTTCGAGCCGCCCCCCCGGACTGTGGGACCGGTGGATCTGGCCGAATATTACCTCGGGGGTGAAAAACCCCCAACACCTGATTGGCAATATCTGAGAAGGTTTCCGGTCGAGGTAGCCGACGACGGTTCCGTCCGGGTGCCGGAGAAGAGTATTCCGGCGCAGCAGGTTCCGTGGCCCGAGACCTTGGCTGTGATGGGTCCGACCAAAGCGCTGGAACCTCTTGTGCTCTGGTCTGGGCACAATTGCCTCGACAGCGGTGCCTACCTGTTCTTCGGTTACCTCGAGGATCCTCGAGTCCAAAGGCTCGGACCGCTGATACCAGATGTGTTCGCAGAGGTCGCCGAGCGCCACGGTATCCCGATCGAATCGAGTCCTTCCGATGTCATTTCTTCCCCGAAGGCGACGAAGCGGCTCGGACACGGTGTATACACCGCGTTCGATCTTCCGGACCGTGCTTTTTCGGGGCGGTTCGCCTCCTGGTACGGAAGTGTGCCTATGACGATCGAGGTGCCGGAGTGGGATGTGCAGCCGTCGAGCCTGACCCGGTTGCAGGCCGCTGATCGGCTGGAGCAACGTGCCGAGGTGTTCCGCAGCCTGGCCCGGCGCTTTCCGCCGGGTTTCGATCCTGCACTCGATAATTGGATCAGGTTGGTCAAGGATTGGCGGCGTGATCCGAATTCGATGTTCGATCCCGGAATTGTGCATCGCGGCTCGTTGCGCCGTATGACGCGTTTCCTGAAACGTATCGACGAGGCATTGGCTGCCGCTCCGGATAATGCTGATCTGCAGGTTCTGCGGGAGGATGCATACTCGAATTTTCTCGAGTGGATTCAGTTCCAGCATGATGATCAGAACCCGGTCTGGCGGCCGTTGCGTTCCACGGCCGGGATGCAATTGGATATACTTTTCTCGACTATTCCCATGGTGCGAGCGGCTGATTCCATTGTGGGGGAACGGCGCGGTCGCGTCTGGTTGAATTCGGTTACGCGGCGGGCCTGGGTCGAGGGCGATGAAATCCACTTGGATGAAGATGAATTCGCGCTGCTCGATGTTCTGACACTGAACCGAAGGAGCGTTGTCAGCCCGGCGGATATCGAAACTGCGGTATGGGGCAGACATGCGCCCACAAGTGATACCGCGGTCGACGCTCTGGTGGACAGGCTCAGGGACAAGCTGGGTGTAGATGGATCCATCACTTCTGTGCCCGGCGGCTACCAAATCGAGACCGCAAAGGGCATGGTGGTGGGGCGGGTCGGGCTGGCGCCGGCGGCGCGGAAGGTGTGGGTCGACAAGGTCGAGGTCCAGGACCCGATTACTCATGGACAAGTCGCGCTGCTGAAGTATTTCATGAAGCAGGAGGGGGACGTTGTATCGCCGGAAAAGATCAGAGAACGGCTCTGGCAGAATTCGGTTCCACCGGAAACTGTGAAGTCCGATGTGTCGGCTCTGCAAAGAGTCTTGGGTGATACGGGATTCATAACGTGGGCCGATGAAGGTTGGCGGTTCGATGGCCGCGGATCGCACCGGGAAGATGGCGATGTGCCGCGGGAGGAGCCGCCGTCCGGCGGGTCGCAGAGTCCGCTGATCGGGGAGCGGCCGGAAGACGGCCCGGGGAAACCGGATTCGACGCCGGCCGAGCGGGAGGAAAACGGTGGTGACAGCCGGGGGATTTCCCGGGCGAATCTGGCTGGCAGCGACCCGCCCGAGACCAGGCAGGTGCCGGATACCGGTTCTGTTCCGGAGCAGATACCAGGGGTGGACTCGGCGGTGGTCGGGCCTCCGCATTCGCAGGGTGAGCTTCGGGACAAGGTTGCGCAGCCTGGGCAAGCCGGTGTAGAGGAGTTGCCGGTTGCCGGGGCGTCGTCTGGGGCCGGGTATGAGCTGCTGTCCGGGGAGGCGGGTAAGGACGAGGCAGGCGATTATCCGATCGGTACCCGGTCCGGTGACGAAGATGGTCTGGAAGGCTCGGATGCGCCCGCCGAAACTGACGAGTCGGTAGAGGGCCGACCCGAAGGTCCGCCGATCGGCACGACGCCGGACGAACGGGGCCTGCCGACTGGTGAGTCGGAGTGGTCGACTCCTTGGTCGCGCGAACAGGGTCGCGGGCTTCCAGGGTCGCCTGCTCGGTCCGGCGGTCCGGCGGATGCGGGTCCTTTGATCGGGAACCGGTCGGATGAATCGGATGAGGGCGGGCGAACCGATCGTGGGCCGGGATCGATGGATGGCGGACCGGGTAGGGATCGGGTCGGTGCTACGGATGGGCAGGTGGAGGCTTGGAATGCCGCGACGCTGGATCGGTTCGCGTCCGGTCCCGGTTTCGCGCAGCAGGTGCAGGAGATCAAGGAACGGTTGGAGAACACCGCGGGAGGTTTCTTTGGTAACCCCGATCGGTGGGGTGAGGAGATGTTCCGGTTCGTCGTGACCGCTGATCATCCGCGGGGGGTGTGGCAACGCACGGGTGTCGAGGAGTTCCGTGGGTCGGCGCCGCGGTGGGAGACGGTGCTGGACCTGGATGCGGTCAGCGCCGAGGACGCGCCCTTGACGTGGATGAACGCCCTGATCTCGCCGAATGGTCGGCGGGCGCTGGTGGCAGTGTCCCCCGACGGCGGTGACGCCCACTATGTCCGGGAATACGATCTCGAGACACGTGGATTCGTGCCCGCCGACCGAGGCGGGTTCGTTACCCCGCTCGCGGTGAACACGATCGGTTGGGCCGATGATGACACGGTGTTCGTCTCCACCGATTTCGGGAAGGGGTGCAGCGTCAACGGTGCGGGCTACCCCCTCACCATCAAGCGATGGCGGCGCGAGACACCGCTGGCCGCGGCGGAGACCCTCTCGACCGGCGAGCCGACCGACTCCGATGTGGTCGCCGGCCGTTGCGACGGGACGGTCATGACGCGGAAATGGGAGGTCGGTAGAGGCAGTGCGGTCGGTTTCTTCAAGGTTCACCGATCCGGTGATTCGGGTCGGTGGGAGTTCGATCGGGAGGACGGGAAGGGGTTCCAGCGGCTGGATGTACCCGAGGATGTTCAACCGTTCTGGAACGGTGAGCACCTGCTGCTGTTGACGGGAAGTGATTGGGAAGTAGGCGGCAAGGTCTACCCTGCTGGTAGCCTGCTGGCCACCGGGTGGGAAGCGTTCCTGCCCGGCGGCACCCGAACACTGCAGACCGTTTTCGAACCCGACGACGACGGCCGCACGGTGATCCAGACACCCCATTTGGGTCAGCGGTCGGGGGATCGGCAGTTCGGGTGGACGAAGGACTACTTCGTCCTCGGTGTGCTCGATGACGGACGACCGCGGGTGTTGGTCGCCGCGCCGGGCGCTGACGGCGCATGGGTCACCCGCGTGCTCGATGTCGCCGACGAGCCCCGCCAGTTGTCGTTCTCCGGGTTCGACTCCGGCAGTAATCGATTCGAGATCACTCTTCAGTCACCGGGTGTGCCCCGTACCGTCCACATGGTCGACCTCGTCACCGTCGATGGGCACCCGAACCTCACCGTCGACACGACGACCCGAGACACCGGGGCCGGGCCGCCGGCCCCGGTCACCACGGCGGGATTCGCTACCGCGCCCGACGGGACGAAGGTCCCGTACTTCGTCACGGGGCTGCCCGGCGCCACCGGGCCGGTCATACTCTGCGCCTACGGCGCATACGGAATCGTCATATCCCTCTGCTACACCGATTTCGGCAAACAGTTCGTCGAGTTGGTGGCCGAGGGGTATCGGATTGTCACCGCGTGTCCCCGGGGCGGCGGCGAGTACGGTCCCACCTGGCATGAGCGAGGCCGCGGGCTAAATGTGCGCAACACGATCGACGACTTCGCTGCGGTGGCTCGGCACCTGCATACCATTGGTGTCTGTACCCCCGCCACCACCGTGAGTTACGGGTACAGCAGTGGTGGGATGCTGACCGCGGCCGCGGCCAACACATATCCCTGGCTGTTCGGTGCCGTGATCGCTGCCGCCGCCTTGCTGGATGTCCCCGGAAATCTCCGCGCCGAGGGGTCCTTGTTCATCCGCCAATACGGCGATCCCGACGACCCGGAGACCTTGGCTTACCAGGAAAGCTACTCCCCCCTGCAGAACTTGCCCGGCGATGCGGGGCCCGCCAGGCAATATCTGGCCAGGACCCATGACAATCGGGTCACTCCCGCCGGCAATGCCCACAAGATGGTGGCCCGCCACGAACGGTACGACCACTCCGGTGTCTACTATTACGAATGCCCTGAAGGTGGCCACAACGACGGCAGTCTCTCCACCGCCGCCGAAGCATTCGAGATAGCGCTGACACAAGAATTCATCCGGCAGACAGTGGGCCGCGCACCCGCACTCGCCGAGCCTTACTCACTCGCCGCTCCGCAGATGCGGGCGCAGGCGATTTTCGGGCCGTTCGGGCATCGCGTGCCGGGTGAGTTGCCTCCATTGCTACTCGAACTTCGGGCGAGGCACGCCGCCGCGCCCGACATCGGAAACCGTTCGAAGTGGGCGCAGACGGCTTCCGGGCCGTTCGGGCATGGGGTGCCGGATGAGTGGCTTCCATGGTTACTCGAACTTCGGGAGAAGCACGCCGCCACGCTCGACATCTGATCAGGGAACGAGCGACACCGTCGCTGGATGAGACCGGCCACACCATTCGGCGGCTGATCGAGGGCTCCGCCGACTTTGCTTCGCATCGTGCAGCCGGACCGAACGTGCCGGGGATTCGAGAGGCTCCATGCCCTGTGGTCTGGTCTGTCGCGCACGGAAAGGACGAACTGGATCGAGCCCGATCGGTTCATCGGTAACCGCGATGGTATCCTCTAGAGCGACCGTGACCACGGTAGATCCGGGCAGTGCGCGGCAGACCGCTGAACCCGGAGGGCTGTTCGTCGTTGGCCCAGTCGAGCGGATAGGTTGAGACCGAGTCCGGCCAATGGGCGGGCGTCACGAGGGTCCTACCGCAAGTGCGGGCCGAGCCGGCCGGTACGGCGTGGTGCCGGTCGCGCGTTCGGTGGTCTCGATTATTCCAGTGAGTTCGGTCCGTCGAGGCCTACCGTCCGAGACCGGAGGCTCGAGCACGATCAGGGGCGTAGTTCGCAGTAGCCTTCCGGCGGTACGCCCTCGGCTATCCATCCGATCATCGCGCACAAAAGTATGCCTACTCCGACGACGGTGATCGCGACCGGAATGAAGGCGCTGAGACGAGAGCTACTGGGTATCCGGCGCAACAGGGCGTTGGCGGCCACAGCTGTGATCCCCGTTGCGGCACCCATGAGCGGCATGACGACGAGAGCGGTGACGAACAGGAAGAAAATGGCGAAATTCCCGCCGGCTTCGCGGTCCTCCGCGCAGCCGTGCCAGGAAGCCAATATGATTGCGCACGTCAGCACTGCTGCGGCAACTCCGCCGAGTATGTACAGGAGAAGCCACCAGGCGGGCCAGCGGCGGCGTTGCCCCACGGTGTGGTCGTCGGTGAGACCGGACGACGGGCCGGGCCCTGTCATCCGAACCCTGTCCGGCAGCCCGGGATTTTGTAGTTGATGACGACCTCCCGCACGCAAACCCCGCCCGCCACATTCAACACTCGATATGCGGGCATCGCAGAACTACGGCCATGCCCGGCCGGGCTGGCGGTCGACGAATGAATGGCCGGATGCGGACCGGTCGGGCAGGGCCGTCTGAGCGGGGAAGCTACGCCTGGCACACGAGGTACCAGGACCCGAAGCGCTCGTTGTACACCCACTCGTAGTGTCCGCCGTTCTCGCACGGTTCACCGGGTTGATGCTGCCCGTCGCCGCCCTCCGGTGGCGGCGGCGGTGGGTTCGGAATTCCGAGACCGGCGCTCCCCGTATCCACTGCCGGTGCGGCCGCCGCCATCGGGGCCACCGCGCCGCCGAGAACCAACGCCGTCAACGCCGCGAGGGCAAAGAGACTGAAACCCCTCTGTCTCATGGAAGTCCTTTCACATCACACTCGAGCGAACACCGCCCAACCCGGTAAGGGCGAATCCGGTTCGATCCGGCAGTTTTGCCGCTTCGACTGTACGCAGGGCTCTTGACAACCGGATCGGTAATATTGCCGGTGCGGCTCGGCCGGGCTTTCAGACGCCTCGCGGCACCCAACCGGAATACAACCGACCCGAACTCACTCGGGCCGGCTCCTGGCCGTCACGAAATCGAGCGGTTTCCGGGCAGCTCCCGTGCCAGGATCCGGTGTATCGCCAGGATATCGAAATTTGCATACGCCTCGGCAACGTCTTTCCCTCTTGAATGGAGGCATGGCACCTCACCAATCACTATCGGCGTCTGCCGTTCGTACCCGCAGGACTGTGCTCGTCGTTCTGGCGATTTGCGGACTGGCGATCGTCGCGTATCTCCTGCGGCGGCCACTGTTGATGCCGCTCCGGTCGGAGGGCAGGGGCGGCGTAGGCGAAGACTTGCGCGTTTGGCTCTTCACGTTCAACGGTGTGGTACTTCTGACTCTGGTCGCACTGCCTTTGGCCGCGCTGGTGGTGTGGGCGCTGGCCCACCGGCGGACGGTCACCGGGACGCCGTCGGCGTGGGCCTGGCGCAAGTCGACGGCGGAGGTCGGCATCGTCTACGGGACTGTGCCGTGGATCTGGCTGATCATGATGCCGGGTGAACAGGCCGGCGCCGTCCCCGGCCGGGTGAGCCTGGTTCCGCTGCGGGACCTTGTCGCGATCCTGTCGGGCGGTCAGATGACGGCGACGATCCAGGTCGTCGGCAACTTGTTGGTGTTCGCGGCGCTGGGTTTCTTCGCCCCGCTGCGGTTCGCGTCGCTGGCGTCGGTATCGCGGATCCTGGTATTCGCGGCGGGCTGCTCGGTCCTGGTCGAGGTCGCGCAGTACGTGCTGCAACTGGATCGGGTGTCGTCGGTGGACGACGTGCTACTCAACGCGTCCGGTGCCGGGTTGGCCGCCCTGGCTTCGCGCACCTGGTGGCGCGTTCCGGCCGCAGTATCCGCGGGCCGGCCCCGACCGGCGCCACGACCTGCCTGAGCTCCGTAATCGCGCGGTGCTCAGGAAGGAGGGGTGAGGGGCCGTGGCGTCGCCCCTCACCTCACTGTCCGGCCATGTACTGGGCGGCGGGTAGTTGCACGGCGACGTGGAGCCCACCGCCGGGGCGGGGGCTGAGCGTGAGGGTCCCGCTGTGCGCTCGGATGATGCTATCGACGATTGCCAGGCCGAGGCCCACGCTCGCGTGATGGTTGCGTACTCGTTCGGTGCCGCGCCGGAACGGCTCGACAAGGGTGGAAACCAGTTCGGGGGTGAGTTGCGGTCCGGTGTTCTCGACCGTGAGCACCACACTGTCGGAACGGGTACTGGTCGTCACCCACACAGCACCTTGTTCCGGAAGGTTGTGCACGATCGCGTTGTCTACGAGGTTCGTGGTCATCTGCAGCAGGAGCGCGGGTGAGCCGAGGGCGAATGCGATATCGCCGGAAGCGTCGAGAGCGATGTTCTCGTTTTCCGCCGAGGGTAGAAGTGTCTCTATGGCTTCTTCGGCGAGGAGTGACAGGTCGACGGGTTCTCGGGTGAAGGATCCTTGGTCGGCGCGGCTGAGTAGAAGCAGCGCCTCGGTGAGTTCGATCGCGCGGGCGTTGACGGCGTGGAGGCGATCCACCAGTTCGCCGGTGTCGCGGGTGTTGTCGTCGCGGGCCACGTCGAGAAGTACCTGGGTGATCGCCAGCGGAGTGCGCAACTCGTGGGAGGCATTGGCCGCGAATCTGCGCTGTTCGGTGACGTGTGCTTCGAGCTGTGCCAGCATGCTGTCGAAGGCGTCGGCGAGTTCACGGAGTTCGTCTCTGCGCCCGGGTAGCCGGATCCGGTGGGACAGAGAGCCATTTGCGGCCATGCGGCTGGCGTCGGTGATGCGATTCAGTGGGGCGAGCATCCGGCCGGCGAGGAGCCACCCGCCGACGAGACCGAGTACGAGCAGGAACACCAGTATCGCCGCCGCCTTGGGAGCGAAAATGTACAGGAGGTTGGCGCGGATGGGAAAGACGTCCTCGGGGTTCGACGAGCCGGTGCTACCCGGCACGATGAGCGCGCGCTCGGGGATGTACCGGAGCAGGAACACCCACACGGCGGCGAGCAACAGGATTCCCGCGAGCATGAGGAAGCCGGCGTAACTGAGGGTGAGTTTGAGGCGGACACTCAAACCGGGCGCTCTGACCATCCGCAACTCCTCCTCAATTCCTGCCGGACCCGGTGTCGATGCGGTAGCCGACGCCGGCCACGGTGGCAATGACCCAGGGCTCACCGAGGCGTTTGCGCAATGCCGAGACGGTGATGCGCACGGCGTTGGTGAACGGGTCGGCATTCTCGTCCCAGGCCCGCTCCAGCAGCTCTTCGGCGCTGACGACACCACCATCGGCGGCGACGAGCACTTCGAGCACAGCGAATTGTTTCCGGGTGAGCGCGACATAGCGGCCCTCGCGGTAGACCTCGCGGCGGAACGGGTCCAGACGCAGTCCGGCGACTTCTCGTACGGGCGGTCGGGAATGGGCCCGTCTGCGGTCGAGTGCTCTGAGCCTGAGTACGAGCTCTTGCAGTTCGAACGGTTTGGTGAGGTAGTCGTCGGCACCGAGGCCGAACCCGGTCGCCTTGTCGTCGAGCCGGTCGGCAGCGGTCAGCATCAGGATCGGCATACCGCTGCCGGAGGCGACGATGCGTTGAGCGATCTCATCTCCGGTAGGTCCGGGGATGTCACGGTCGAGGACGGCGATGTCGTAGGAATTGATGCTCAGTAGCTCCAGGGCGGTGCCGCCGTCCCCGGCGATATCGGCGGCGATCGCTGCCAGACGCAGGCCGTCGCGTACTGCTTCCGCCAGGTACGGCTCGTCTTCTACGATCAGTACTCGCATATTGTCACAATGCTACGAGCCGGTGCATATCGTCGGTATATCGAAAAACGCATACGTGGTGGCAACGCCTGGTTGTCTTGACTGGTGACATGTCGCTCTACGAACCGGTACGAGCAGCGCCTCGCCGAATCCGACCGGCCACCCTCGTTGTTATGGTTGTCGTCGGTGCGGTCGCTATCGGTGCTCTCGTCCACCTGGTATCCCGCCCCTCCTCGACCGCACCGACCGATGTTATCGCGCACGACGACGACCGCGGCTCATCGGGTGCGGCAGATCCACAGTCCCCGCGTCGAAGGGGTGCCTCGGAGCGTGCGACGCGGTCCGGCGGCACCGTCACCGAGGGTGCCGTCCCGCTCGGCGTGACGGTCTTCGACGACGAAATTCCGGCCGTGGCCAACCTCCGGCCCGATCTGCTCGGTGCCCTGCGCCAGGCCGCGACCGACGCCGCAGAAGACGGAATACAGTTCGTTGTCAACAGCGGCTGGCGTTCCGCGCAATACCAGGGGCAATTGCTCCGAGAGGCGGTCGTGGAATACGGCTCGGCAGAGGAAGCGGCGCGCTGGGTGGCCGCCCCTGACAAGTCTGCTCATGTGTCGGGCGACGCGGTCGATATCGGTCCCTCCGAAGCATCGACATGGCTGTCCGAACACGGCGCCGGGTATGGGCTGTGCCAGATCTACCGCAACGAACCCTGGCATTACGAACTCCGTCCCGAAGCTGCCGATCACGGTTGCCCGCCCCAGTATGCCGACCCCACCGAAGACCCGAGGACACAGCAATGACCAGATTGCCCGTCATACTCCGGCCCGTGGGAACCGAGATCGGCGTGTGCCGTTGCGGGTGGTGGTCGTAATGGGCGGTGTCGCGGTGATCGATCCACAGGCGGAGACACGCGCCGGCGCCGGTACCGTCACAGCTCCGGCCGCCTGGCATCCGATGACGCGGATCGCGTTCCGGTTCTGCGTCGTCTATTTCGGCTTGTATTTCCTGCTCGCCACGCAGAGCCTGGTTCTGCTGCTGGGTGTCCTCCGCCGCGTGATCGGCGGAGACGTCACGCGCTGGGGGGCGCTATCGGTGACCGATCCGGTCACCGGCTGGGTGGGCAGGACCTTCTTCGGCGTCGACGCGGTGCTGCACAGGGACTCCGGTTCCGGAGATCAGGCAGCGGTCTGGGTGCTGGCGTTCTGCGTCCTGGTCGTTGCGGTCGTGGCGACCGCGGTGTGGACCGCCCTCGATCGTCGTACGTCGTACCCCCGGCTGCGGGCATGGTTCGTCTTGTTTCTGCGGTTGTGTGTGGGCGCGCAGATGCTGTCGTACGGGCTGGCCAAGCTGATCCCCACTCAGATGCCCGGTCCCACACTGACGCAGCTGTTGCAGCCGTACGGAGATCTGAGCCCGTCCTCGGTGCTGTGGCTGCAAGTGGGCAGCTCCCCTCCTTATGGGATGGCTCTCGGTGCCGTGGAGGTGGTGGCCGGGCTGCTGCTGTTCGTGCCCCGGACAGCGTTGCTGGGTGCGGTGGTGAGCGTGTTGAGCATGGCTCAAGTCTTCCTCTCGAACATGACCTTCGATATAGGGGTGAAGCTGCTCTCGTTCCATCTGTTGCTGGCCGGCCTGGTCTTACTCGCCACGTACCTCCCGCGCCTCGGCGATGTGCTGGTACGGCAACGCGGGTGCGCACCGCTGACGCAACCCGCGCTGTTCACCAGCGACCGCGGGAACCGCGTCGCAGCCTGGCTGCAGGTGGCCCTCGGCCTCTACATCGCGGTGGGAGGCGGTTGGACCCATTGGACCGTCTGGAATGAGCAATACGGCCCCGACAGCCCCAAGTCCGAGCTGTACGGCATCTGGGAGGTTCAGGACTTCACCGTCGACGGGCAGCCGGTGCCGCCGCTGACGACAGATACTTTTCGCTGGCAAAAGCTGATTTTC
Source organism: Nocardia sp. NPDC004568 (assembly GCF_040609955.1). NCBI lineage: Bacteria > Bacillati > Actinomycetota > Actinomycetes > Mycobacteriales > Nocardiaceae > Nocardia > Nocardia sp. NPDC004568. Next base: position 18,844 of record NZ_JBEXLL010000032.1, on the reverse strand, counting down.
GACGACCCCCAGGATGCCACCTACCAGCGGATGAACGGTGAACTGGTGCCGGTCCGCGCCGACTTCCGGCCCGGCGCACAGTTGGAACTCACCGCCCCGGCCGGTACGACCGGCGGGATAGCCGCCAGCAGGAAGACCGACGGCCGGCCGCCTTTCGCGACGCTGTCTGTCGAGCGACCCGACCCGGACCGGCTGTCGCTACATGGGACACTGCACGGCCGTCCGGTGACGATTGGCCTCGAGCGGGTGGACCCGAACAGCTTCACCCTGCGCAGCCGCGGATTCCACTGGGTGCAGGATTACCCGTACTACCGCTGACCGTGATAACCGTACGGGATGGTGAGGCCGCTGTCCGGGAGCGCCCCCACCGCTCCCGGACCAGGCCACTTCCCTCCGGATACCGGCTGCGCTCCGAGCGCATCGCCGGCCCCACCGACCCGAGCTGACGTGCTGCCTACCGGATTGTTTTCTCGATCCAAGGAATGAACGGCTCGAGGTTGGTCGCGCCCGCGTGGTTGGTTCCACCACCCGGCGCGGTGGAACACAGGTTCGGATGCGCGGTCGTCGAATCCATATCGGCGATATGGATTCCGACCACTCGCCATGTCCGGTCCACATACTGCAACACCGGTGATCCGCTGTCGCCGAAACACGGGCCCTCTGCTTCGCCGCTGGCCGCGACGAAACACATCATGGTCTTTTCGAAGAACAGGTTCTCGTTGTTCGCATCGAACAGTTTGCAGTCCTGAGCGGGGACGCGGCGAATCTCGAGTTGCCTCAGATCGACCGGAGTGGCTTCACGGCAGGCGGGATCGTTGATATCGATATCGCAGGTGGTGCCCCATCCTGCGGTGAGCGCGGTGGAACCTGTTCCGCCCATGACACCGAGTGGATACGGTGTGTCGCCGACGGGCTTGGCAAGCCGCACCAGCGCGATGTCGTATCCGAAATGTCCGCCCGGTTGATATTCGGGGTGCTGGATCACCTCGGCGACTTCGGTTTCCTGGCCGCCCGAATTCCATTGCAGGGAACCTACCCGGGCCTTGCCGTGGATATACGGTTCGCAATGTGCCGCCGTCATCACCCACTGCGCGGCGACGAGCGTTCCGCCGCACTCGTGGTATCCCTCGCCGGAGGCGTTCAGGCTCTGCAATGACACGGCCCAGGGAACGGTCGCCTCTTCTCCTCCGACCACCATGGGATCCACTTCCTGGGAGGGCGGTGGCGGTGGTGGTTCAGCCGTCGCCGGGGCTGTCGGGCCGCTGAATGTCCACACCATCAACGCCGCGGCCACTGCGAGGCCGAAACCGTTCCGTCTCATAGGATTCCCCTTGCATCGCGATTCTGCCGAACGCGGCCCCGCGCCGTCCAGGCTCGAAATCTGTTCCACGCCTTGATTTCACGGATACTTGTGGGGCCGAGGCGTGGCCGGGCATGATCGTAAGCTCGGAGATCCGGCGATCGGATCAGCGAGATCACCGGTCACCGGCTGCGACGCGGACCCTGCCCGCTCGATGCCGCCGCCATGTCCAGGTATCTGCGGGCGTGTGCACCGCTGCGTCGCCGGCAGCGCGACAACCAGTGGTTTCACTGATTCGCAAGATTGCGAAATCGGCAATAATGTGCTTTCTCCGTCGCCGGATCGACCTGATCCGGCTACGAGACCGCGGCTCCATACGATCGGACAGCCAGTTCATGACCTACCCACCGCCCCCGCAGCCGGGCCCGCCGAACCAGTACGGTCAGTGGCCCGCATATCCGCCCGGGGAGCCACCGAAGAGTAATCGAGGGCTGATCATCGCGCTCGTGGTCATCCCGGTGCTTGCGCTCGTCATCGGGCTCACGGCCTGGATCCTCGTCACGGGCGGTGATACCGGCAGGGAAAGCCGGGGAACCGGCGTTCCGTCGGCAGTGTCCAACACGAGTCCTTCCCCCGCAACCGGCGACGAAACGACGCTGCTGGCCACCGCCCGTGCCTACACCGACGCGGTCAATGCCTCCGACGAGGCCGCGGCGACGGCATTGACGTGTTCCAAGGCCGATCCCGGCACGATGTACGACGCGCTCGCCGGCGAAGCGACCGCCGTTGTCGGTGAAGCGCTGCTCTCCCGGAACGGTGCCATGGTCGATATCACCGTCGAAGGTGTTATGGATCAGCCCATCCCACTGCACTTCGAGTACCTGGGCGGAGCCTGGTGTGTGGCGATGTGAACCGAAGCCTGGCGTGTTGCCCGCGGCGGCGGTCGTGATCGTTGCTCTTCTCACGGGCTGCGCCGATCGAATCCAGGGCACCGCGACGGCCGGTGACGATGTGGCCGGCCCCGCGACGATCGCGATCGCGACGCCGTCGTCGTCCGAAGCTGCGACCGGACGGCCTCCGGACGGCAGTGGGCTCGCCACACTGCGGCCCTGCGAATTGGTCGATGGCCCTGGGCTCGCATCACTCGGGCTGACGGACGGCAAGGAGAAGAAGATCGGCGCGGCCACGGTATGCCGCTACCGGCACGAGGGCCCGACTCTCACGGAGAGCTACACCGTATCGGTCGAAATATTCCCCACGCGCGGCCTCGACGATATCGTCGGCGAGGACATCCAGCCGGTTCAGATGGTCGGTGGCCATGAGGCGGTGACTTTCTTCGCCCCGAGCGGTGGATGCGGCGTCGGCCTCGGCGTGACGGAGACGTCGCGGGTCGACAGTACGGCCGTCGGCGGTGATGAGGAGCTGGCGTGTAGGTTGGCGGCCGATCTGGCGGCGCTGGTGGCACCGGCGCTGCCCTGAGGTTCGGACGGCGCACGCCGGCTTCCCGCCGCACGGGTGCGGAGTCCACCGATAGCAGCGCGCCACGCTGCGCAGGCAGCGTCGTTCGCAACGAATGAGTCGCGCCCGGATGCACCGGGTTCGGACCGGCAATCGGCGCTTCGGTCGTCGCTGGTGGCTCTTACCGGGCACGCGGTGCCGGGTTGTGTTGCCGGCGAACGCCGATGCGCACCGTGTCTGTCCGCGCTCCCATGGCCGAGCTGGGCGCGCATCGCGTCACCACAGGTGGCCTCACCCGCCGGCCACCGAGCATCTCGACCCGGCTCGCGCCGACTGCGTGAAAAGACGATGTGCAGTCGGCACATCCACCTCGCGGCCGCTGGTGATTCCCGGGCCGGGCCCACGAACTGCCGAGGTTTGCGGCATTACGGGGGAGGAGTTGTCCCTGCGAAGGACGGGGTACCGGCGAGTCGGCCGCCGTCGATCACCAGGCCGGTACCCGTGACGAACTCCGATGCGGGCCCGCACAACCACAGGATCGCCCGGGCGACCTCGTCCGGGCGGCCGAGACGTCGCAGCGGCAGGGTGCCGGCGACCGCGGCGCGGGCGCCGGCACCGGCACGTTCGAGACCGTCGGTGCGGATGGGCCCGGGCAGGACCGCATTGACGCGGATACGGTCGGCAGCGTGGTCCAATGCGGCGGTGCGGGTCAGGCCGATCACGCCGTGCTTGGCGGCCACATAGTCGGCCAGCCCGGCAATACCTTGGTCGGCGGCGGTCGAGGCGACATTGACGATACTGCCGCCCGCGGTCATGGCCGCGATCTCGGCGCGCAGGCACAGGAAGACCCCGCGCAGGCCGACCGCGATCGTGGTGTCGAACTGTTGCGGAGACATCGATACCAGCGGCGTCGGGCGGCTGCCGTGCGCGGCGGCATTGTTGACGGCCATATCGAGCCGGCCGAACCTGGCGACGGTGCCTTCGACGAGCCGGGCGACCGCGGTTTCATCGGCCACATCCGCCGGGATGACGTACGCGGAGCCGCCACTGCGGGTGATCTCGTCGGATAGGGCGTGCAGCGCGGCTTCGCCGCGGGCCGCGAGGACGGTGTGTGCGCCGGCGGCCGCGAAGGCGCGAGCGGTGGCCGCGCCGATACCGCGGCCGGCGCCGGTGATCAGCACGACCTGGCCGGTGAATTCGCCGTCGGTGCCGGTAGGAGAAGCGTTCATACCGAGAGCCTGCCCGCGGGGGCCGGTCCCGGGCATCGGCCACCTGGCCATTCTGGGCGCGGACCTCGGATGGCGGGGTGGCCGATCCACGACCGGCCGGGCGGAAACCAGGAGATACCCGCCCGGCCGGCGCTACCGCGATTCGAGCGGACGGACCGCGGGCGAGCCGTGGCCGGTCCGGGCTACGACTCGCGCCGCGGCAGCCACCGGACGGAGCCGACCACGAGCCCCAGCATTGTCGGGAACCGGCCGATCGGTACGAGCACGATGAGTTCGTCGGAGAACAGTGCCGCCGCCCCGATGAGATCGAGCCCGGCGAGCGTACCCAGGACGATCGCCGCCCGCCTGCCGGTACCGGCCCGGTCGAGGACGAGCGCCCAGCCGAGTACCACTCCGCCCAGTAGCAGTGTGTGCACTGGGCCGCCGAGCGCGAAGGCCGCACGGCCGAGCGTTTCCATTGTATCCGCGGACAGCGACGTGCTCCGTGCCCCGAGAACTCCGACGCATACGCCGCACGCGGCGAGCGTTGTCGCCGCCGCGGCACTCGATATCCGGACCAGGCGCGGCCCACACGCCGACGGCGCCACCACCGCCAACCGGCGCGCGAGGTATACACCCGCGCCTGTCAGCGCCGCCGCGGCCGCCACCATCAGCGCTCCGGACGAGATCACCGCGATGTGGTGGTCGGCCCACTGCCGGAAGTCGGCGGTGGAGGAGCCCGGAGGTGGCATGGTCCCCGCGCCGGCGAGCGACGGCACGGCCACGGACAGCGCGAACAAGGCGAGGAACGAGCCGAGGGCGACGAGAGGCCCGCGGTCCGTGCCGCGGGCATCGTCGGACCTTGTGCGAGCAGGTGCGGTCAACCCGATCACCGCCCCGGATCCTGGGCGAGCGGTCCGAGTACCGCGCGGGCGATCTCGATCTGGCCGGCAAGCGTCGGATGGACGCCGTCCTCGCCCACCAGCTCGGGTGCCGCGGGGACACCGAGGACGGTGGTCAGATCCACCACCGGCCCACCGAGGGCATGAATCCCTTCGCTGAGCTGCTGCACATCCGAATTGGCCCACGAGGACTGCCCGAACCGGAATGCCGGAAACGCGCCGGCCCGGACCTCGTCGACGGGCGCCGGGGTGACCCAGATCCAGTGCGGCGATACCAGGGTCTGCGCGATCCGCCGCAACTCCGCCAGGTTGGCAAGCGATTCGGCCGGGCTCACCTGGGTTTTCCGGGGGTCCGGCCCTACCCGGGTCACATCGTTGCCGCCCAGCGCGCAGACGACGACATCCGGTTTCGTGACGGTCAGTGTGGCCGGCCACGACCGGGCGATCATGGCGGTGGTGTGCGCCGAGAGCCCGTGGTTCACCAACTGCACGGTATGGCCGGAACTGCGCAGGTCGAGCGCTGCCCGCAGGATCTCGACCCAGGATTGCAGGTCGTCGGTGAGACTGTCACCGGCCACCAGTACCGTGCTTGGGCCCGCCGCTGACCACCGATCGACCCTCGCGGCCGCCTCGGTGTCTGTGAGCAACTGCTGCGCCCCTGCTCGCGCGGCCGCCGCGAATCCCTCACGCAGTGCCTGGTATTCGGCCGGATCCAGACCGAAGATGGCCGGCTGCGCCGCATGCATACCGGGCAGGTATCCGTACATCTTGTCCAGGTGCGTGTACTGCAGGAACCGGGACGCCGCCCCGGCCGGGGAACGTTCCCCGGTGACGGCCGGACTGCTGTTCATCTGGTGCCCACCTCCTGCCGCTCGGCCGCGGCGAACGGGCCGGGGCCACCGAGCGGGCTGAACTGGATCGAGGCCAGCCGCCAGTCGCCGTCCTGCCGTACTGCCGTATGGGTCACCCGGAACCGGCCGTCGGCGCGGGCACCCGCGAATGTTGCCTGCTGCTCCTGGATGCCGACCACGACGGCCGCGTCGCCGTAGACCCGGACCGACTCCGACGTCCAGTCCAGCCGCTCCATCCGTAGCCCGCCGGTCCCGAACCGCCCGAGCCACTGCCGACGGTCCAGGACGAATCCGGCCGCGCCCACCAGCGTGAAATCGTCGGTGCCCAGCCGGTCCAGCTCGGCGGCGTCACCGCCCAGTTCCGCGGCCGCCCAGCGCCGGCCCAGTGCGAGTACATCCTCGGTGGTACCCATGATCGTTCTCCACTTGTCGATGGATCGTCTGACCTCTCGACCATCTCGCCCGGCCTGCTCCGGAAGCATCGGCCACCTGGCCACGGCCACCGGGCGAGGTGGTCAGCGGTCGTGCCCGTGTAGCAGCGCGGTGAGGGCCGTCCGGTTCGGCACTCCGAGCTTGGCGTACACACGCGCCAGATGGGCCTTCACCGTGCTGCGGCTCATATAGAGCCGGTTCGCTATCTGCGGATTGCTCAGCCCCTGCCCGGCCAAGGTCGCGACATCGAGTTCGGTGGGGGTGAGCGCCCCCAGAACACCGGTCGCGGGACCCCGCGGGCCCCGGCCGCGGACCAGCGCGTGGACTACGAGATCGGTGTCCGCCTGCCAGGCTCCGGCATGGATCCGTTCGAACGCCGCCGTACCGATATCGCCGCGCATGCGGGCGAGCAGGCCGGCGTGCGATTGCGCGTCCTGCGGCGGCCGCGGGTGCCCCATCTCCGAGCGGATCCGGTCGGAGATCGCGATGAGCCGGACGGCCTCGTCTGTATCGCCCGCCGCGTACGCGATATCGCCGAGCCCGTCCAGTGTGGTCGCGTTGCCGAGCGAAATCTTGGTGTCCCGTCGGATCACCAGCGCCCGCAGATGGAGCTCGCGGGCCCGCGCGAGGTCGGCACGGACCAGCCGGGCGTGTTCGTCGAGCAGGTCGGCAAGCTCGAACGGGGCACCGAAATCGCTCAGCAACCGGTGCCCGCGCACCGCCCACTGTTCGGCCTCGCGCGAGCGGCCGCTCCGGCGTAGCGCACTCACCAGGCCGGGGATGCACCGGGCCGCGGTCCAATCCCGATCCCGCTCCTGTAACCGCGCCACGCCGCGGTGGAACCAACCGAGCGCGGCATCGTGGTCGCCGAGCCACAGATGTGTGAGGCCCAGCGGCACCACGAAGCCGACGGCGTCGGCCTCACGGCTCCGGCCCAGCGCGTCCACCACCGGCTCCAACAGCCGCAGGGCGCCCTGGAGATCACCGGATACCGCCAGGGCATGCGCGGTGTTGCCGGACAGCGTCCCATTTGCGAAGTAGTCACCCAGCGGAGCGACCAGTTCGATCGCGCGGCGGCCCGAATCCACCGCCGCGGCCACGCGGCCACGGGTCATTCGGGTGTAGATCGCCACCCCGGCGGCGAAACCCCCGCAGAACCGGTCGCGGCGGCGCCGGGCGCGTTCGGTGACCCTTCCGGCGAGGGCTTCGGCTTCGTCATTGCGCCCCCGAGTTACCAGCGAGTATGCCTCCAGTACCCCCGCCCAGTCCGCCGCGAACACATCGCCGACCTCAGTGGCTTGGGCCCGGGCGGCCGCCGCAGTGGACGCGCATTCACCGAAGTCGACGAAGAAGTGCGCGAACGCCGAAGCGGCGAGACAGCGGGCGCGCGTCTCCCGATAATCGGCGGCGCGCCCGGCCGCCGCCGTGACCTCCGGAAGCTGTCCGGCGGCCATCGCCAGCAGCGCCCGCCCGGTGTGTAGCCGCGCGATCACGCTGGTCTGGTCGCCGGGGCACACCGCCAGGGCCCGGTCGATCGCCCGGATGCCGCGGCCGATTTCGCCGCTGACCAGCCACGCCTCCGCCATCGCCGCGGCCAGCCGCGGTCCGCGGTCCGATCCCGGACGGTCCGGGACCGATCCCCACTCCAGGGCGGTGGCGATATCGGCGCGGTGCGCGGCGAGCTCGGCCCGCCACCGATCCTGGTCCTCGGCCAGGCCCGATTGTGCTCGCTCGGCCAGGGCCAGGTGAAAGTCGAGGTGCCGATCGTGTACGGATTCGGTTTCGGCGGCCGCCGCCAACCGCTCCAGGGCGAATTGCCGGACGGTGTCGAGCATGCGGTAGCGCAGCTCACCGCCCACCTCCACGGTCAGCAGCAGCGAGGTGTCGAGCAGTCTGGTCACCCCGCGCAACGCGAGGCCGAAGGACCCGGTCGTGCTGTCGTCGCCGGACACCGCGGCGGCCGCTTCGACCGTGAACGGACCGTGGAAAACCCCGAGTCGGCGAAACAACCGCTGCTCCGGCTCGGTGAGCAGGTCGTGGCTCCAGGTCATGGACGCCAGCAGCGTCCGGTGGCGGGGCGCGGTACCGCGAGGGCCCGAGACGAGCAGTTCGAGCGCGTGGTCCAGGCCCGCCGCGATCTGGGCCAGCGACAGGGCGCGCACCCAGGGGGCAGCCAGTTCGACGGCCAGCGGTAGATGGTCGAGCCGCGCACAGACCGCTCCGACACCCGCCGGGTCCCGCGCGCCGTCGAAATCCGGAAGTACCAGGCACGCTCGGTCTTCGAAGAGCCGCACGGATTCGGCGGGGCGCAGCGGTGGCACCCGCCATACCGTCTCACCGCCGACGCCCAGCGGCTCCCGGGCAGTCGCGAGAACGGTGATCCGGGGGCATTCCGTGAGAACCGAGGCCACCAGCTCCGCCACGGGCTCGAGCATGTGCTCACAGGTGTCGAGCCACAACACCAGGTGGCGCCGGGACAGTGCGGCCACGAGGGCTGCGGACCCGGTTCCCCCCGGCTCCAGCGCTATACCGGCCGCGGCGGCGACCGTGGCGCACAACAGTTCGGGATCGGACAGTGGCCCGAGGTCCACGTCCACGGCAGGTTCGGGCCACAGTTCCCGCAGGTCGGTGACCAGCCGGCCGGCGAGGCGTGTCTTCCCGCAGCCACCCACACCGGTCAAGGTGACCAGGCGCCGGCTTTGCAGCAATCCGCTCAGTTCCGCCAGTTCGGGTTCCCTGCCCACAAAGCTGGTCCATTCACTTCGTGAACTGTTCACCTGGTCTCCTGATCCACGGGTGCCGCACGACCCTGGTGTGGCGAATTCCGGTGCCCTCGATCAGTCCGTTTCACGGAGCGCCCGGCCCTCGCCCAGGACGATCCGGGTGAGTTCGGCACGGGAACTGACCCTGGTCTTGGCAAAGATTTTCCGTAGGTGGTAGTCCACGGTGCGTGTACTCAGAAAGAGCTGACCGGCGATCTCACGGTTGGTGAGACCGTCGGCGACGGCCTCGGCGATCCCGGCTTCTTGAGCGGTGAGCGCGGCAATGCCGTCGGTGATCGGACCCTTGCGGGTTTCCCCCGCGGCCCGCAATTCCTCCCGGGCGCATTCGGCCCATATCCGGGCACCGAGGGTTTCGAAGGCCTCGAGGGCGGTCCGGAGCGGCTCCCGCGCTTGCGAAGGCCGGCGTTCGCGGCGCAGGTGTCGTCCGTAGAGCAGCTGGGTTCGTGCCTGTTCCAGCGGCTGGTCCGCCTGTGCGTGCAGCGCCAGCGCTCGGCGGAACTCACCGGATGCGCTGTTACCGGTGGCCAGAAGTGCCCGGCAGCGGGCCGCCAGTGCGTTCAACTCCGGTTTGCCGGCCGTACCCGCCCAGCGGTTGAAGGAGGTGAGCGGTTCGGCGGCGAGTTCCGGTCGATCCGCCTGCGCCGCGGCCTCGACGAGATCCGGAACCTTCACCATGGCCAGTCCGAGATACGAGCCACCCGGCGAAGCGAGATGCGCCAGTGCGAGGTCCGGGCGGCCTGCGGCCAGTTCGATCATGCCCAGCGCACGGCCCGCTGTGACAACCGGCGCGATCATACCCCGGGCGGTACCGTCGGCGACGACCTCGCGTGCGAGGCGCACGGCCAGTTCCTCCTCCCCACGCAGCGCGGCCAGCAGGGCGAGCGACCCGCGCAATGCCAGACCGGCGTTGAGCTGGCCGGTCTCCTCAGCGATCCGAAGTCCTTCCTCTGTGTATGCTGCCGCCGAGCGGAAGCGGCCGGCCTCGATATCGTTGCCGGCCATTCGCCACAGAGCCCAGGGAAGAAGCACCACGGCGCCCAACCGGCGGGCGTGATGCAATGTCAGCCGGCTCAACCGCCGCGCCCGGTCCTTGTGTCCCAGTCCGAGCATGAACCCGCTGGCCCACCACAGCCAGGCCGGTTCGGTCAATTGTTCCACCACATCGAGATCGCCGGGTGCCAGCCCGGGCTCCCGTCCTGCGCGCACCCGGCAACTGCCACGGAACAGCCGACCGAGCACATCCTCGATTCCGTCACCTACCGGATTCAGCCGCTCGGCGGCTTCGGCTACCTCCGACCATGCGTTGGCGTTCGCGCAGAACGATGCCTCGTTGAACAGCACCAGCAGCGGAAGGGCCTGTCGGCCGTTCGTCTCCGCCGCTCGCGACAGGATGGGGCGCAGCATCGGCAGTGCCGCGGCGGGAGCACCGGTGTGCAATTCCAGCGACGCCCGCAGCCAGACAATATTCCACCGCAGCGATTCCCCGGCGTGCCGGTCGTTCTCGATGCTCGCGAGCATCGAGGCGGCGCGATCGAAATCCCCGCTGGCCCACCACGCGGCGGCGGATTCGAATCGGCGCTGCGCACGTCGCGGCCCGGCAGCACTCAACTCCGCGGCACGGGCGAGCAATGCGGCCCCGGTCGCCGTGCTCACCCGGGCGGCACGATGGGCCGCCCGCTCCAATTCCCCGGCGACCGCCTCGTCCTCCCCCTCGGCGGCCTGCCCCAGATGCCAGGCCCGCCGGTCGGCCGTGCCGGGGTCGCCGTCCAGCGCGGTGGCCATCGCGCGGTGGGCCCGGCTGCGGTGGGCCGGGTCCGCGCCGTGATAGACCGCCGACCGCATCAGGGGATGCCGGAACGCCACGGCCGAGGTGGAGTCGACCATGAGCAGATCGCCGGCCTCGTCTATTCCGCCGGCCGGCCATCGGACAGCGAGTGACTCGAGGGCCCGGCGTAATACATCGGATCGGGTGTGACCGTCCACCGCCACCAGCAACAGCAACATTTGTACGGGTTCGCCGAGGTCCCGGGCACGGTGGGCGAAGGCGTCCTGCAATTCGGCGGCGAGCGGCAGCGGATCCGGCAGCACATCGGCGCAGAGGGCAGTGAGCGGAAGTTCACGAAGGGCCAACGGGTTGCCCACCGCCGCGGTGAGCGCGGTCTCCTGCTGCGCGGCGGACAGCCCGTCGCCGGTGCGTTCCAGCAGCAGTGCCCGGGCCGACTGCCGGTCCAGGCCGGTAAGCGGAATATCCAGTACCCCGCTCACGATATTCAGGCGTTCGGTGGTGCGTGCGGCCAGCACCAGTGCGATCGGTTCGGTTTCCAGCCGCCGCGCCACGAAATCGAGAACCCGCGCCGAGGGTCGGTCCGCCCACTGCGCATCGTCGACCAGGCATACCAGCGGCTGCTCGCCGGCCAGCTCGGAGAGCAGCGACAGGGTCGCCAGACCCACGAGAAACTGGTTCGGAGGGTGACTCGCGGCCGTCCCGGAGACGGCTCGCAATGCTTCGGCCTGGGGCGGTGGCAGCCGGTCGATCGAGTCCAGCGCGGGAGCAATGAGACGGCGCAGCGTCGCATATCCGAGTTCGGCTTCCGGCTCCACGCAGGTGACGCGGAAGACCTGTGCCGCCGGAATACGGCGGACGACCTCATCGATCAGGGCGCTCTTTCCGATCCCCGGATCCCCATGCACCACCGCGGCGCCACCGACACCGGCCATTGCCCGATTCACCAGGTCCGCCAGTAGTGCCTGCTCCTTTTTCCGGCCGTGCAGTACCTCCATCCGGCTATTAGAGAACAAGCACGCCAGCGATCGGTAGCCTCGGCCGTCCAGGGGTGTGTAGACGGGTGATTTCACCGATTCACAAGTGCACGGCGGTGGCGAGAATATGGCTTGCTGTGCCGGTTGGGCACGGCGAGTTCAGCGCAGACCGTGTCCCGGTGGTTCGCCGTGTAGTGTCTGCGCGGGAAGTGGATCTGATGCCCAAATTCCTGTTCATCGCCGCCGCCGCTTATCTCGCGCTCATCGGTCTGGCCCTGCTGGTGGTACCGGCGCAGTTCGGCGTCGGTGCCGTACCCGAGGACGCGTCGCCGGAACTGATCGCGCTTCTGCGGTTGCTGAGCGGCCCCTTCCTCGGTGTCGCGGTACTGAACTGGATATCGCGCAAGGCGGAACCCGGTACGGCGCGCACCGCCGTGCTGCTGGCCGATCTGGTCGGCTTCGGTGTCGTCGCGGTGAACGATATCTGGGGTGTGATCAGCGGCGATGCCCGTGACCTGGCGAGACTGTTCCTGATCGTGCACCTCGCGTTCGCGGTGGCCTTCGCCGTCGCCTGGTGGCGTTCGCGTCGTGCCCCGGTGCCCGCGCCCTGAGCGCGGCCCCGCCGGCGGCGGTCGCCGCCCCGGACCGGCTTCCCGCAGGTGGCGGCCTTGACGGTCCCGTTCTGAGCTAGCCTCGGTCGGTGCTGCACGGTCGTGAGAAGGAACAGGAAGCGTTGGCGGCCCTGGTGCGGCAGGCACTCGCGGGGCGCGGCGGTGTGGCCGTCGTGCACGGGGAACCGGGGATCGGCAAGACTGCACTGCTGGACAGTGTCGCTGCAGGGGCTACCGCCGCCCGGGTACTACGTGCGACCGGCGTGGAGCCCGAATCCGATTTCGGGTACGCGACGTTGCACCAATTGCTGCTCCCCGTGCTGGATCGGATACCTGAACTCCCGAGTCCACAGGCCGATGCCCTGGGGGCGGTTTTCGGGCTCGCCGCGGGCCCGGCACCGGATCGCTTCCTGATCGGCCTCGCGACCTTGTCGTTGCTGTCCGAACTGGCCGGTGAGCAGCCGGTGGTGTGCCTGGTCGATGACATTCACTGGGCCGACCGGCCCTCCATCAATGCGCTGGAATTCGTGGCGAAACGGATCAGGACCGAGCCCATTGCCCTGGTGCTGGCGTTGCGGGCGACCGAGGAGCCGCCGCTCGTGCCGGCCGGCGCGTTCGACGTACCGCTGGCCGCACTGGAGCGTACGGCGGCGCGGCGGCTGATCGAACAGACCGGGCGACATCTGACACCGTCCCAGCAGGATGCTGTTCTGGATGCGACCGCAGGTAATCCGCTGGCGATTGTCGAACTCCCGGTCGACGCCGTTCCCACCGGTATGACACCGTCCACACCCATACCGCTGGCGGACAGTTTGCAGGGCGCATTCCTCGCACGGGTGCGGCGGTATCCGCAGACGGCGCAGCGGCTACTGCTGCTGATCGCAGTGGCCGGCCAGCTCTCGCCCGAGCTGCTCGGTCGAGCGTTCGGCGCGGCGGCGGTCCAGGAACTCGACGGGCTGGGAGAACTCGTCCGGACGGACTCGACGACGATCGTGTTTCGTCACTCGCTCATCCGCTCGGCGGTCTACCACGGCGCGACCGTAGGGGAGCGCCGCGAGGCGCATCGGGCACTGGCCGACGCGATGGGTCCGGCGCCGGGGGACGCAGCTCGCCGCGCCTGGCATCTCGGGCAGTCGGTCTACGGCCCGGACGACGAGATCGCCGAGCAGCTCGGCCGGGCCGGTCGCGCCGCGCGGGTCAATTCGGCGACATCCGCTGTACTCCTGGCGCGTGCGGGTGAGCTGAGTACCCGGGGACCGTGGCGGGCACGGCGATATCTCGAATCGGCCGCCGCGTGGTGGAACGGCGGCGATACAGATCGGGCCGCGACCATGCTCGCGCTCATCGACCGGGAAGAGTCGACCGACGAATCGGTACGTCGCGGCATCATCTGGTTGCGGGCTTCGATGGAATTGCATACGGGCCTGCCGGAAGATGCGGTGGCCATGCTGAGCCCGCTGCTTCCGGCGCTCACGGAAGCCGAACCACGACAGTCGATTCCGATGCTGATGCTGTTCGGCGAAGCGGGCTTTCACGCGAATCTACCCGCGGTGTGGTCGGAGGTCAGCGATATCGCCGAGCGATTGCCGCTCTCCGGGGACGGTCCCCACGACGCCATGCTCAGACTGTTCCGCGGCGCGTGCCGGGTGCGGGCCGGGAAACCCGATGGGCTGGTGCCCGGCGACCGCGAACTCGTGGAATCGCTCACCGATCCGGCCATGCTCTGCTGGGCATCCGGTCTGTTGTGGGGGCTGGGCGACCGCGAACGAGGACGTCGGCTGAACCGGGCGGCCGTGGACGCCGCCCGGCGGCTCGGCGCGGCGGGCATACTCGTGTGGGCGCTCGAGCGTGCGGTCGGTGACGATATCGCCGCCGGGCGTTTTCGCTCCGCGGAGATATCGGCCGCGGAAGGCCGCCGGATCGCCGACGAGATCGGCCACCCCAACGCGAGCTGCTGGCACCGCGGCGCGCTGGCGCTGCTGGCCGCCGTCCGGGGGGATGAGCAGCGCGCGCGCGACCTCGCCTACGCGGTACTGGCGGAAGCAGTACCGCGGCGGCTCGCCGATGTAGCCATCACCGCGCGGCGCGCTCTCGGCCTGATCGATCTGGCCGCGGGCCGGCCGGCCGCGGCGTTGACCAATCTCCGGCCACCTGGCGAGTTCGTGCATCCGGGGGTTCTACCCGCCTATACACCCGATCTGGTGGAGGCCGCTGTTCGCGCCCGGCGACCCGAGCTGGCCGCCGCGGCCTTCGAACCACTCGATGCCGCGGCGGCGGCATCGCGCGCACCTGAACTCATGGCATCGGCGGCGCGCTGCCGGGCCCTGCTCGCGGCGTCCGGCGCGGCCGAAGACGAGTTCCGCCGCGCCCTCGTCCTGCACGAAAAGTGTGATCTGCCGTTCGAGTACGCCCGGACGCAGCTGTTGTTCGGCGAGTATCTGCGGCGCCGCCGGCGGCGGGCCCAGGCCCGGGTCCCGCTGCGTGCCGCCTTCGACATCTTCCGGTCTTTGGGGGCCGGAGCGTGGACGGAGCGCGCGCGTGCGGAGCTGCGTGCCGCCGGGGACCGGGTCGAGCCGTCGGCGACGACGCTGCGGACCGACGGATTGACGCCGCAGGAGATGCGTATCGTCCAGGCCGTGGTCGACGGGTTCACCAACCGTGAGATCGCGGCGCAGATGTTCCTCAGCGCGCGCACGATCGACTACCATCTGCGGAAGATCTACACCAAATTGGGTGTGCGATCCCGTGCCGACCTCATCCGGGTCTCGCTCACCGGCGATCTCCGCCATCATCTCCCGGCGCAACGGTAAGGAGTATCGGCGCCCGAGATGGTGATGACGAGCCGACCCGCAGACGATACGTGGAGGTCAGTAGGACACCCTTACCGGCTAAGCACCGAATCGACCGCCACCGGACAGCCATCGACGCCGGTACAGGCCACTTATCGGAGGGCGGAAATCGCAAGAAGGCGACCTGTTGTTGGCCGGGCCAGTTGAAATCACCGGTTTCCGGCCACCGTCCGGCGGACTACGGTGAATGGACTCGGGGCTTCCCCGTTCGTACGCACCAGCCGCCACCCGCGGGCACCACAGAGACGAGAGAGGTACCAGATGGCAACGTTGACAGTTGATTTCATCATTTCGCTCGATGGGTACGCCGCGGCGGAAGGCTGGCCCGGGCTCTGGGGTATCGAAGGTCCCGAGTATCTCGCCTGGAACAAGGAAGAAGCCGAACGCGACCAGATCGTCCTACTGGGCGCGACCACCTACCGGATGTTCTCCGGATTCACCGCCGACGAGGTCGGCATCGCCACACTGATCGCCACCCCGAAAGTCGTCTTCTCCTCCACCCTGGAACAACCGCTGTCCTGGCCCAACTCCGAACTCGCCGCCGGCGACGCCATCGACACCGTCCGCACGCTGAAATCCGGTTCGACCCCGCTGCGCACCATCGGCAGCCTCACCCTGTGCCGCTCCCTCCTCCAGGCCGGTGTGGTGGACCGCTTCCGTGTGGTCGTCTTCCCGTTCATCACCGGTAGCGCCGGCCGCGAACGCATCTTCGACGGTTACCCCGACCTCGCCCTCGATCTGATCACCAGCCGCACCTTCGACGGCTGCCTCCAACTCCTCGAGTACGCGCCCCGCGTCATCGACGGCCCGCCGAAGAACACCGCGCCGAATCCGGCCGGGCTCGAGTACTGAATTGCTCGCGGCCGTCGCCTGACCAGCCCGGCCGCAGGGCTGTACATCGTCGTCGATGCCCCGGACCAGCGGCGCTATCGCCGAGAGGGGCCACCGTGGAGGTGGTTGTCGGCGCCGTAGCGCCGGTTCTCGGCCGGACACAGTCGGCGCCGCCGGCAGGAGCATGCAGCCAGTGGTGCTTTCCCACTGACGGCCACTTGGCGCGAGCCGACCGGCCGTCACGGCATCCCACCGCAACATGATGGCTGTCCGTCGGGCTGCGTGGCCATGACCGCGGGGTCGTGGTCGGGCAGGTCCTCGTCGACCGGACCCGGAGCCACCGGCCGAGTGCCGACGAGGGTTACGGCGGAGAATGCCTCCGGGTGGTCCAGCGCCGCGACCTGAGCGACCATTCCACCGACGCCGACTCCACCGAGATGGGCGGTGTGGGCGCCGAGCGCCCCGACCAGCGCGGCCGCGTCGGTGGCGAGGTCTCGCAGGTCGTATGCCGGGTTCTCCGGGTCGAGGGTCGTCGACGCACCGGAGTCACGCAGGTCGTAGCGGACCGTGCGCTGCCCGCCCGATGCGAGCCGCTCGCACAGCGTGTCGGGCCAGGACAACATCGTCGTGCCGCCGACCAACAAGACCAGCGGATCGTCCTCGCGGCCGAAGCTCTCGATGCCCAGATCCACGCCGTTGGCCCGCACCGAGGTCATATCCGATCGACGCGGTCTCGTCATTCCTGGTCTCCTGTCCGTCGATGTTCCCATAAGGGATCGACGACGTATTCGTCCGAAAGTCATCGGTGCAGCCATGAGCGCCCCGGCCCGTCCCGCCGCTGGCCGGGGCAGGAGCTGCGCCCGGTCGCCGAGTCTGCGGCTGTGCGAGACGTGGGTCGAACGGTGACCGTCCGGTGACGGCCGCAGTGGTGGGCGGGAGCACGTTTCCGGAAGCCGGGCCGGCGGACGGGGCGAATGATGGGGCCGACCAGTAGACGACTCGTGGAGGTAGTGATGCGGCCGGTGGTACTGCTCGTGGCAGCAATCCTTTTCGCGGCGATGGGTCTTTACGCGCTCGTCGTGCCGGCGAAACTGACCGCGCCCTTCGGTATTCCGGTGAGCACGGCCACCGGGCGCTCCGAGATTCGCGCGGTTTACGGCGGATTCGGGTTCGCGGTCGCGGGTGCGCTCGGCTGGGCGGCGCCGGCCTCCGGAGAACTCGGCCGGGGCGTGGTGCTGGCGGTGGCCGTCGCGCTCGCCGGGATGGCGGCCGGCCGGGTCGTCTCCCGGGTGCTGGACAGTTCGGTCGCCTTCTATCCCATCTGGTTCTACTTCTGGGTGGAGGTGGTCGCGTCCGCCGCATTGGTCGCGGTGGCTTGAAAGGTGATAGCCGCCGCCAGGTCGGCCGGGATACCGTCGTGCGCCAGCAGCAGCGTGATCCCGAAATGATCGGCTTCGATCTCCCGCCCGGCCGCCGCGGCCTCGGTGTTGATCGCCGCCACCCCGGCGGCCGCCTCGGCGGGTGTGAGGAAACTGCCCAGCCAGCCGTCGCCGTACCGGCCGATACGCCGGAACGCGGCGGATGCGCGTCCGCCGAGCCAGATGTCCAGGGGCCGGGCCGGACGGCTGCCCACCCGCGCCCCACGCACGGTGAAGTAGTCGCCGTCGTAGTCGACATCGTCTTCACGGGGCACGGCGCGCAGCAGCCGCAGTAATTCGTCGAAAACGTCGCCGCGCCGCCCGGCCACCGGGAACAGATCGCGCTCCTGCGGGGTGGCCGGCTGCAACCCGAACACCGGCAGCACCCGCCGGGGCGCGAGCGCCGCCAGGGATGACAGCTGTTCCGCGACCAGGACAGGATGGCGTCCGGGGAGGATGGCCACCGATGTCCCGACCTTCATCAATTCGGAGAACCACAGCGAATCGATCCCTTCGGCCTCCAACCGGTCCACCAACTCCGCCAGTTCCTCCGGACGGCTGCCGGAGCCCGTGCCGACGCCGAATCGAATCTTCATCACGCCACTCCTGGTCTGGACACGAATTGCCCGTATCGCGACCCTACGGCGTCGGGCCCGTGACGGCCCGGGCCCCTGGTTCGCGCGGGACCGTGGATCGGCCGGTACGCCGTAGGGGTCGCCGGTCACGGGGCTCGTGGACCGGCAGCGACGGGCGCGAGCGGCGGTCCGATCGTCCGAGGTGCGGAATTCGTTACACATTTCGCCCATCCATTTCTGGGCCGGCGCCGAATACCAGGTGGTATGTCTCATAGCTTCAAGCCATAACTGCTGTTCGGGCGCTGAGCTCGGTCTCGTCCATCGGCTGTCGGGGGCTTGGGTGAGAGCGCAACCGTAAGAGTCCGGGTGCCTGCCCGGGCGGACAACGAAACCAGAGAAACGAGGATGGAAATGGGACTGCTCGGTGGTCTGCTGGATCTCGTCGGTAGCGTCGTCACGAACCTCGCCGCTGTCGTCGGCGGCCTCGGCGGCGTCCTCTTCTGAGTAGGACGCTCCGCTGGCGGATGTGCTCGTGAACACTGCACCTGACGAGCTCTTCCGTTCGGCCGAATTCGTTGTGGGGTGCCCGCTCCGGTCCACCGTCGCGCGGTGACGGCCGGGGCGGGCATTCCGATGTGGCAACTTCTTTCGCGCCGGGCATGGCAGTGCCGTCCCGGCGCCTTCGTTCGCGGTGAGGAGTTCAGTTGCTTCTGAGCGTTGTCGGGCAGCTCGTCGGCACGGTGCTGGATCTCGTGATCGCACTGCTCGTTCCCTAGACGAGTAAGTCCAAACCCTGGTCAATGGTCGTAGGCGATCAGTGACCGGGTGACCGGTGCGCCGATCGTGTGGTTGTGCCAGATCGCGGC
>NZ_JBEXLL010000031.1:0-67787 GCF_040609955.1 Nocardia sp. NPDC004568 | reverse complement strand
CGGGCGGGGGGGGGGGGGGGTTTGCGCCCCGTTGGTCCCGCGTTTTCGGCCTCGAGACTTGCGCTTCGCGCGGACGCTTTCGAGGCCGAAACGGCGAGACGGGCCTCAACCCTTGCAGGTGTCTCGCCGAACTCGACGCACTGGGTTGCGTCGGCATCGATGGCCGGATCCGCGTGTGGACTGTCGGGCGTGGAGGCGCCCTTCTCTCCAGGTATTCCGGAGTCACCCGGGTGGGGCGGCCGGTCTCAACGGCTGCCCGGTCCCGCCGCACCGGCGACCCGGTCTGCGCCGCGCAGTTCTTCGTCGGTGTTCGCCGGTACTCCGGGGCGCGGGCTTCCGCCGCTGCGCTCCACCAGCGGGAGGGTGCGCAGTTTGTGTTCCAGATGCCATTGCAGGTGGGCCGCGATCAGTCCGCTGGCCTGCCGCCGGGCCGATTCGGGGATCGTTTCGACGCGGTCCCAGCGGCCGTGGCGCAGTGCCAGCAGCTGGTCGAAGACCGCGGGGGCGGGGGTGACGGCGCCGGGTGGGCGGCAGTGGACGCAGACCGCTCCCCCGGCGCCCACATGGAACGCGCGATGGGGGCCGGGGGTGGCGCAGCGGGCGCATTCGTCGACGGCGGGGGCCCAGCCGGCGTAGTCCATGGCGCGCAGCAGGAAGGCGTCGAGGATCAATTCGTGGGGCCGCTGCCCCTCGGCGATCGCGCGCAGCGCGCCCGCGGTGAGGGTGTGCAGGCGGGGGACGGGGGCACGTTCCTCACCGGCCAGGCGTTCGGCGGTCTCCAGCACGGCGCAGGCGGTGGTGTAGCGGCCGTAGTCGGCGATTATGGCGGACGCGTTGGCTTCGACGGTGTGCACCTGGGTCACGATGTCGAGGCTGCGGCCGGGATGGAGTTGCACGTCGATATAGGCGAACGGCTCGAGCCGTGCCCCGAACTTCGATTTGGTGCGGCGCACCCCTTTGGCCACGGCGCGCACGAGACCGTACTGCCGGGTGAGCAGCGTGACGATACGGTCGGCCTCGCCCAGCTTGTGCTGGCGCAGTACGACGGCATGGTCACGGTACAAACGCACGCGACCAGTCTTGCACGTGTCCGATCTCGTCGTCTGCCGCCGTCCCGGCTCGGCCGCGCCCACGCCGTGAGCCCGGCGCCGGCCGGCTACGCGGGCGCTTTCGGAGTACGCGCGACCCGGCGGCGCCAGGTCGTCGCGGGCAGGAAGTGGACGTCGTAGCGCTGTTGTTCCGGTAGCAGAATGTCGAAGTCCGCGTGTCCGCGCTGGATCCGGCCGAGATGACGGAAGTAGTCGAAACGCTGGACACCGGGGGTGAGGACGATGAGGAGATCGACCGGCGATCCGGGTGCGGCACCGAACGCGTGCGGCATACCCGGCGGGATTACGACGAGACTGCCCGCGGGAACAGTTGCCGGAGCGCCGTCGAGGAAGAATTCCGCGATACCGGTGAGCATGTAGAACAGCTCCGTGGACGGCACGTGGTAGTGCGGCGCCGCCCGTCCGCGCCGGCGCCGAGAGCGAGCCGGTTCGCGCCCAGTGCGCCGCCGGTGTCCGCGGCATCCGCGAGCAGATGGAAGGCCCCGCCGTGGGGTAGGTCCACGACTTCCGCGGTCGCGGCCGGTACGACCAGGGCGTCGGGGGTGCGGTACGGCATCTCGTCTCCTTCGTTCACTGTTGCTCCCAGTGCACAGCGGGAAGAAAGCGCGAACCAGACGCAGTTGCGCCGGGCAGTGATCACGGATCCAGATCAATGGAGGCGCGGTGGGCCCGGGCACCTCCCGCTGCGCCTGGCCGCGCGGGAGGCCAACCCGCCTTTTCACGATCTGGTCACCGAAGCGTGCGCGGCCGCGGGAATCGACCCACCCGTGGGCCCGCCGTTCACCACCCTGCAGCAGACCCTCGCCGGTATCGCCGCGGGTCCACCGTCCTGGACGGTGTTCTACGAGGTGGCCTCGCTGCCGACCGTCCACCGGGTAGCGATCCGGCCCCTCACCGATCTATCGGTG
The DNA here is from genome assembly GCF_040609955.1 of Nocardia sp. NPDC004568. Lineage (NCBI taxonomy): Bacteria > Bacillati > Actinomycetota > Actinomycetes > Mycobacteriales > Nocardiaceae > Nocardia > Nocardia sp. NPDC004568. The sequence goes on along the minus strand of NZ_JBEXLL010000031.1, from coordinate 65,770 downwards.
ACGACATCGCTGGCCGTCGCGCCCGGACCACCGGGGCCGGCCCTGCGCCATCTGCTCGACGCGCTCCACCGGACCACGAATACCTGACCGAGCCGCGGCACCACTCGGCGTCACGCTCGCACTCGAGCAGTTCGGGATCGAGGCCCGGTGGCCGGCGGCCGGCGTTCTAGTTCCCCAGTCGGATGGGGAAGGCCGCCGGATCGTTCTGGGTGAGAACGGGCAGGTTGCCGATCTCACTCAGCGGCATGGCGCACTGCAGGTCCGGGAACCGGTCGAACACCGCGGGTACGGCGATGGACGCCTCGAGCCGGGCCAGGGCCGCGCCGGGGCAGATGTGCGGGCCGTAGCCGAACGAGATGTTGCGGTTGGCGGTGGGGCGGGTGATGTCGTAGATGTCGGCGTCCTCGCCGTGCACCGATCGATCCCGGCCGATGGCGCGATAGGACATGACGACACCGTCACCTTTCGCGATGGTGAAGTCGTCGACGGTGATGTCCTCGGTGGCGAAACGCATCAGCAGGTGGATGACCGGACCGTCCCAGCGCAACGTCTCCTCGATCGCTTCCTCCCAGGTGCGGTCGCCGGACCGGATCGCCGCCAGCTGTTCCGGGTGACCGAGCAGGGCACGGACGGTGGTGATGATCAGGCTGACCGTGGTCTCGTGCCCGGCGGCCACGAGCGCCTTCAGGTTGCCGTGGACCTCCGCTTCGGTGAGTGGGGTCTCGCCCTCGGCGACGTCATGGATGAAATCGGAGGTCAGATCGTCGGCCGGCCGGGCGCTTTTCTCCTTGATCAGGCCGGTGTAATAGTCGTCGAGTTCGGCGAAGACCCGCATCCGCTCCTCGTGCGGGGTCAACAGGGAGAAGAAGGCCTTGTAGGACTCCAGCAGCATGGTGTGATCCGAGCGCGGTACCCCCATCAGCTCACTGACCACCCGCATCGGCAGCGGATAGGCGAAGACCTGCTTGAGATCGACGATATCGTTCCCGGCGCCCGCGGCGGCCAGATCGTCGAGGAGTTCGGCGGTGAACTGTTCGATCTTCGGTCGCAGCTCGCCCAGCCGGCGCGGCGCCAGGGCCCGGGTGGTCTTGATCCGCAACCGGCGGTGTTCGGCGCCGTCCACGGTGAACATGGAACGTCCGGCGTCGATCATGCCGATCAACGGCCATTCGCGGGTCACCGCGCCGGATCGCCACAGATTCCACTGCGTGTGGTCCTTCACCAGGCGGGTGTCGGTGAGCAGTTGCCGGGCCAGATTGTGCCGGGTGACGGTCCAGACCGGCGCACCGAGCAGGTCGATCCTGGTGAGCGCCGGACCCTCGGTCAAGGTGCGGGTCTCCCCCGCGAGATCGGCGACCATCGGGTCGATTGTCAGGGCCGCGCTGCGCGGACATTGCTGGCTCAAGAGCCACCTCCAACGGCTGGAACAGGGGTGAAATCGACCGGTAGCGCGGTGAATCCGCGCAGGAAGGGCGAGGGCCGCCGGGCCAGCGCCTCGGCCGGGACCGCGAGATCCAGATCGGGCAGCCGGTCGAGCAGCACCTCGATTCCGGTCCGCGCGATGATCTCGGCGATCTGCTGCGCTGGATAGGGGCAGCGGTATTCGCCGTGGCCGAAGGCGAAATGCGCGGCATTGCCGGAGTGGGCGGGTTCGGCGCCGTCACCGGAGTACTGGCGGATATGCGGATCCGCGTTCGCGGCCGCCAGACCCAGCAGCAACATATCGCCACGGCGCACCAGGGCTTCACCGAGCCGGGTATCGCGCGATACCCAGCGGCCGGCCAGGATCTGGGTGGGGGTGTCCTCCCACAACACCTCGGTCATGGCCTGGCCGATACTGTGCCGGGCGGCGCCGAACGCGGCGGCGAACCGGTCGTCGACGAGCATGAGCCGGATCGAATTACCGATCCAGTCGGCGGTCGGCAGATGACCCGCGGCCATCACCGACTGCATGTTCAGGACGTATTCCTCGTCGGCGAACGGTTCGCGATGTGCCAGCATCCGCGACACCAGGTCCTGCCCGGGTGCGGTCTTCTTCTGGATCAGCAGTTTCTGCATGTACTCGACGAACCGCTGATAGGCCGCGGGCGCTTCCGGGCCGCCGTCGCACAGGGTCTGCATGGTCTGTGCCAGATAAGGGCCGTCGGATTCCGGCACGCCCATGATCCACGCCAGCGTCAGCACCGGGAGCAGCTCGGCGAATTCGGTGACCACATCCGCGTAGCCGCGACCGCAGAACCGGTCGATCAACCCGTCGGCGAGTTGTTCGCAGGCGGTGCGCAAGGCGAACGGGTCCACCGATTCCAGGGCCGGTTCCACCAGGCTCACATGCCGGGCGTGCGCGGCACCGGCGGTGAAATAGATCCCCGGCTGCGGCCGGCCGACCATGGGCAGCAGCGGCCAATCCGGTGTGATCAGCGGCCACTGGTTCCACAGGCTCGAATCCCGCGGGAACAGCAGCCCGTCCGTGGTGACCTGATGCAGTTCCCGATAGCCGATCACCAGCCAGGCCGGGATACCGCCGATGAGTTCCACCGCGACGACCGGCCCATACTCGGACCGCATCCGCGTGTAGAGCAGGGCGGGGTCGGCATGGAAACCGGGACCGTCCAGCGTCACCGCGCCGCTCGGGGCGACCGGGCAACCGCCCGGCGACATTCCGGTGGTGTAGTCCAGGCGGGTCACGATCGGGCCTCCACTGTGGGCGCGGTCGGGGCCTGCCGCTCGATGAGGTGTTCGACGAGACCGATCAGCACCTGTTTGCTCGACGCTCGCGAGCGCGCGTCACAGGCGAACAGCGGCACATGCGGATCGAGGTCGAGGGCGTCGCGGACCTCGTCCAGCGCCGGGGGAATCGGCTCGAAGGAGTTGCAGGCCACCACGAACGGAGTGCCCTGGTATTCCAACCGGTCGATCGCGTACCAGGAATCGCTGATCCGGCGCGGATCGACGAGCACCACCGCGCCCAGGGTCCCGGTGAACAACCGGTCCCACAGGAACCAGAACCGCTCCTGACCGGGCGCGCCGAAGACGTACAGCACGTATTCGTCGGTGAGGCTGATCCGGCCGAAGTCGAAGGCGACAGTGGTCGTCGATTTCCCGGTCACCCCGGACAGGTCGTCCACTCCGACACCGGCGTTGGTCATCACCGCCTCGGTGTCCAGCGGCTGGATCTCGCTCACCGCGCGGACCATGGTCGTCTTACCGACCCCGAAACCGCCGACGACGACGATCTTCAGGGCGTGCCGCACCGAACTGCTCAGTGGCGCCCGGGCGCGCGTGGGGCGGTCGTCATAGGCTACGGAGTCCAACTAGCACCTTCTCGAGCATGTCGATATCGAACGTGTCACCGTAAGGGCCCGTATCGAGTTCGGGGTGGCGAACGGTGACTTTGCCTGCGTGCAACAGGTCCGCGACCAGAACCGTCGCGATGCCGATCGGCAGCCGCAGCTCGGCCGCGATCTCCACCACCGCGGTGGGCTGCAGGCACATGGACAGGATCGCCGCGTGTTCGTACTGCATGGCCGGAGCGGGCGCGCATTCACTGACCACCAGGGTCACCGGATCGAATTCGTCGGTGGTGGGGGCGGCGCGACCACCGGTGAGCGTGTAGAAACGGTCGGGTTCGTCGTCGCGTCCGGGGCGGTTCACAGCAGCCTCGCTCGGCTCCCTCGCGGCGGTGCGGACAGATACTCCCCGACCTGCTCGATCAGCGCGGCCATCTGGGCGCCGACCAGACCGGCGTCGGCGTCGTCGTCGGCCAGCACCGCGATCTGGGCGCCCGCGCCCGCGCCGACGATGAACAGGATGCCGCCGTAGAACTCGGTCATCGACTGGCGGACGCCGCCGCGGCCGTTCCCGAACTCGGCCGAGGCGCTACCCGCCAGCGCCTGCACACCCGAGGCGATCGCGGCGAGCCGGTCGGCCTGGTCCATGGACAGTCCCGCGGTATGGCACATCTGGATACCGTCCGCGGCCAGCAGCACCGCGTGCCGCGCCCCGGCGGTTTCGCTCAGCAGCCGCTGCAACAGCCAGTCCAGTTGCGCTGGATCCGATGTCATCGTCATCGATCGTTCTCCCGGTCGGTGGTCATGGAGTGACGGGACGGTCGCGCGGCGCCGTTGCCGGGCGACTGGATCGGTCCGCCGAACGGCTGGGCGTCCTCTCCGGCACGGCCGGTGACCGCCCGCTGGAAGGCACCCAGCGACGACGCCGACGACCGGTGTTTCGGCGCCGGATCGTGCGCGGCGCCTGCCGAGGACTCGGGATCGGGCAGACCTCCCGGATGCGCGGCGGCCAGGGTGCTGCCCCGGCGCCGCTTGGGCAGGACGCTGGTGGTGGTGGCTCCGGTCTCGGCCGCGGCGGCTTCCGCCGGTGCGGCACGGAACCGCGCGCCGGTCTCCGGCACCACGGCGAACGGACCGGTATCGGGTGCGTCCCCGGCGCCGGGCGGGAGTGTGGCCTGACCAGCCGAACGGCCGGTCGGCAAAGCCGGGGTGGCGGGCGGTTCGATCCGGACGGTGAGTTCGCGCGGGATCATCACGACGGCCGCGGTCCCGCCGATCGCGGAGGGCCGGTAGCTGACGGTGAGTCCGTGTTTGCGCGCCAGCCGCCCCACGACAGCGAGGCCGAATCGGGTACCGTTGAGCGAGGAGAGCCCCTCGGCCGCGCCTCCCTCGGCGCCGGCGACGGTGAGCTGCGCGCGCTGCAGCGATGATTCGCTCATCACCAGGCCGCTGTCCTCGATGGTCACCACCAGGCCGGCCGGGATCTCCGCGGCGTAGATGTGCACCTCGGTGGTGGGCGGGGAGAACCGGCAGGCGTTGTCGACGAGTTCGGACAGTGCGTGGATCACGCCCTCGGCCGCGTGCCCGGCGATGGCGATATCGGCGATCGCCCGCAGCCGCACCCGCTGATATCCGTCGACCCGGCCGATCGCGGCCCGCAGAATACGTTCCATGACGATCGGTTTGGCCCAGCGCCGGCCGGTGCGGGCACCGCTGAGAATGGCGATACTGTCGGCGAGCCGGCCGGCCTGGGCGATGGCGTGATCCATTTTCAGCAGATCGGTGAGCACTGCCTGATCGGCGTACCGGTGTTCCAGCTCCTGCAGATTCGCCAGCATGCTGGTGGTCATGGCCTGCATCCGGCCGGCCCATGGCCTGCATCCGGCCGGCCGCGTTCGCCAGCGCCGCGATGGCCGCCAGCCGACGGCGTTCGCTGGTCGCGCTGACCTCTTTCTCCGCCGCCACCGCCTGTTCGGCGGCCGCGGCCCGCTGCTCGCTCCGCGCGAGCAGGTCCAGCGCTTCGGCGGCGCGGCGCTGCTCGGCGGTGATCAGGCCGCGGAAGTAGACGGCGGTGGCGACGGCCGTACACGCCGCCACCACGGCGATCGAGACCCAGACGGCGGTGACCGTCCGGTCCGCCGGTGCGACCGACAGTATGGCGGCGGCCAGCAGCCCGATACCCAGAGTGACCGAGATCCCCAGGGCCAGCACCGGAGCCAGTAACTGCTTCCGGCCCGCCGGCACCGCCGAGGCCGCCGGCGCTGATTCGTACATCTGTCGGGTCCCCCCGGTCGCGCTTGGTCCTGCCGACCCAAAGCCGAGCCCGCATGCGGCACCACATCGTGCCCGTTACCGAATCGCCGAACGAAAAATGGTTTCATTGCGGCGCATTCGGGTATAGGCCGAAGCATATCGGCCTATACCAACCTCCGCCACCCATGGGAAGCTAAACCTCAGCTAACTCTCGATGCCCGGAACCGGTCGCGATTCGTGGGCCCGGCGGCCGTCGGAAAGGTATCTCCGGCCACCGTCTGTGGGACAAGATCCCGGCCCTGGATACCCCGCACGCGCTCACCAGGTAGAAATTCCGGTATGGATCCTCGAATCCGACTCGCATCATCCCGTCCGGGTCGATGAGCTCTCTTCGTGTTCCTTCAGAACCCGAGTTTGCCCAGCTGCTTCGGGTCGCGTTGCCAGTCCTTGGCGACCTTCACATGCAGATGCAGGTAGATGCGGCTGCCGAGAATGTGCTCGATCTGCTTGCGCGCGTTGGTCCCGACCTCTTTGAGCCGGGCGCCCCCTTTGCCGATGATGATCGCCTTCTGACTCGGCCGCTCGACGTACAGCAGGGCATGCACGTCGAGCAGGTCCTCGTTCTCCTCGCGCGGCAGGATCTCCTCGATCACCACGGCCAGCGAATGCGGCAGTTCGTCGCGGACCCCCTCCAGCGCCGCCTCCCTTATGAGTTCGGCCATCAGGGTTTCCTCGGGCTCGTCGGTGAGTTCGCCGTCGGGATAGAACGCCGGACCCGGCGGCATCCGGGAGGCGATCACGTCGACCAGGACCTCGACCTGTTCCCCCTTGGCAGCCGATACCGGCACCACATCGGTTTCGGGCCCGAGCAGCTCCGATACCGCCATCAACTGGCGCGCGATCTGGTCCTTGCCCACCTTGTCGATCTTGGTGACCACGCCGAGCAGCGTGGTCTTCGGCGCCATCTGCCGCACCTGCTGCACGATCCAGCGGTCCCCCGGGCCGATCTTCTCGTCCGCGGGGATGCACAGCGCGATCACGTCGACCTCGGAGTAGGTATCGCGCACCAGATCGTTGAGCCGCTGGCCGAGCAGCGTCCGGGGACGATGCAGCCCGGGAGTGTCGACCAGGATCAGCTGGGTGTGCGCCCGGTGCACGATGCCGCGGATCGTGTGCCGGGTGGTCTGCGGACGCGAGCTGGTGATCGCGATCTTCGCGCCCACCAGCGCGTTGGTCAGCGTCGACTTACCGGTATTGGGCCGGCCGACGAAACAGACGAACCCGGAACGGAACTCACCCTCGGTGGGTTCAGGCATCGGTCGCCTCATAGCCCTCGGCGATATCGAACACCGCGCCCGAGGCGTCGGCGAAAATGATCTTCGCTCCGGCGGAGACCTCACGGACCGCGGCCACCCCGGCATCCGCGAACTTCCCGCCGATCACCACGGCGGCCTCGAACCCCTCCGCCCCACTGGAGATCGCGGCCGCCACCGCGGACTGCAGGGCCGTCAGCCGCAGCGCCTGCAACCCCACCTCTCCGGCCGCGTAGGTGCGGCCGTCGGTATCGCGGATCGCCGCGCCCGCCGCGCCGCCGGTACGACCGAGCGCACCCCGGGCGAGCACCAGCAACTTGTTGTCCTCGGCATCCAGTTCACTCATCGGCTGCTCCCTCGTCGTATCGGGCGGACGCGTTCTCGCGCACCGGTCCCGGATCGGTCTCCGTATTCTGCTCGGGCGCCCGGCCCACCACCACGGTGTGCACCCGGACCCGCCCGCGCGCGTCGGCGCCACCCTCACCACGCAGTTCCAGGCCGTGCGCGACGACCTCGGCGCCCGGTAGCGGCACCCGGCCCAATTCGTGCGCGAGCAGCCCACCGACGGTGTCGACTTCCTCCTCGTCGATCGGCAACCCGTACAGTTCGCCCAGATCGGCGATCGACAACCGCGCCGACACCCGGAACCGGCCCGGCTCGAGCTCCTCGATCGGGGGCGTCTCGTCGGTGTCGTATTCGTCCGCGATCTCCCCGACGATCTCCTCGAGCACGTCCTCGATGGTCACCAGACCGGCGATACCGCCGTACTCGTCGACCAGCAGCGCCATATGGTTGCGCCGCCGCTGCATCTCGTCGAGCAGATCGTCGAGCGGTTTGGAGTCGGGCATGAACACCGCGTCCCGCATGACCTCACGCACCCGGACACTGCGCCCTCGATCGGCGTAGGGCACCAGGTCCTTCAGGTAGACGACGCCGAGGATATCGTCGACGTTCTCCCCGATCACCGGAATCCGCGAGTGTCCGCTGCGCACGGCCAGCGACATCGCCTGCGCCACTGATTTATCTGCCTCGATCCACACCATCTCGGTCCGCGGCACCATCACGGCACGCGCCGCGGTGTCGCCGAGCTCGAACACCGACTGGATCATCCGGCGCTCGTCGTCGGCGACCACACCGCGTTCCCGCGCCATATCGACCACTTCACGCAATTCGATCTCCGAGGCGAACGGGCCGTTGCGGAAGCCCTTACCCGGTGTGATCGCGTTACCGAGCAGGATCAGCAACCGGCTCACCGGCCCCAGCAGGGCGCCGATGAACTGCAGCGGCAACCCCGCCGCGAGCGAGATCGTGTACGCGTGCTGACGCCCCAGGGTGCGTGGTCCCACACCGATCACCACATAGGAGACCAGCACCATCACCACCGCGGTCACCAGCAGCGCCCACCCGCTGTCCAGGAAACTGCTCAGCGCGGCGGCGAGCAGCACGGTGGCGGTGATCTCGCACAGAATGCGCAACAGCACCATGAGGTTGACGTAGCGGGGCCGGTCGTCCACGATCCGGCCCAACCGCACCGCCCCCGGGCGGTCGCTGCGCGCCATATCGTCGAGCCGGGCCGGGGACAACGTGTTCAGGGCCGAATCCACCGCGGCGAAGACACCACCCACGGCAGCGAGCAAGACGGCGACCAGCAGCAGGGTCATTGCGTTCACGCGTGCGCGTCACCCGGCCACGACTGGTCGCCCTCCGGAGCCGCGAATCCCGTCTTGCCCAGCAGCCGGGCGTCCCGGGCGGCCAGTTCGGCCCTTCGCTGCGCCTCCCGCAACTCCTCGTACCACTGCTCGAGCAGCCGGCCCTGGAGTTCGAACATCTCCTTCTCCTCGGCCGGCTCCGCATGGTCGTAACCGAGCAGATGCAGCACCCCGTGCACCGTGAGCAGGGCGAGTTCGTGATCGAGGGAATGACCGGCCTTGGCGGCCTGGTCCAGGGCGAATTCCGGGCACAGCACGATATCGCCCAGCATCGATGGGCCGGGCTCGGGACTGTCCGGCCGGCCACCCGGTTCGAGTTCGTCCATCGGGAAGGACATCACATCGGTGGGGCCGGGCAGGTCCATCCAGCGCATGTGCAGGTCGGCCATGGTGTCGAGATCCACCAGCACCATGGACAGTTCGGCGGCCGGGTGCACATCCATCCGGTCGATCACGAACCGGGCGACGCCCACCAGGTCTTCTTCGGGCACTTCCATACCCGACTCGTTGGCGATCTCGATACTCACCTGGTCAGCCTAATGGGTACGGCCGGGGCCGGCCCATTCGCACTCCCGCACGGCCGAGTCGCTGCGGAGGTGCTGACGCGGGAGGTACGGACGTCTACCGCCGCGCCGTACGACCCGCTGCCCGCCGCTGCGCCCGGTTCCCCGACATATGCGGCGGACCCACCGGCGGCCGGGTTTCGGCCTCGAACTTCTCGTAGGCGTCGACGATATCGGAGACCAACCGGTGGCGCACCACATCACTGCTGGTGAGCTGGGCGAAATGGATGTCCTCGATATCGCCGAGTATCTCGGTGGCCGCCCGCAGACCGGACCGGGAGCCGTGCGGCAGATCCACCTGGGTCACGTCACCGGTCACCACGATCTTCGACCCGAACCCGAGCCGGGTGAGGAACATCTTCATCTGCTCGGCGGTCGTGTTCTGTGCCTCGTCCAGAATGATGAACGAATCATTGAGCGTGTTGTGGGTGAGCAGGAAATCCTCGGTCACGTACAGCGAGTCCTGCGCGGCGACTTGGATGCAGACCGCCTCCTCCGTACCGGCGGGCTCGATCCGATCGATGAACCGCATGGGCCGGCCTCCACCGGCCGAGTACTTCGCGGCCTTACGAGCGAGCCGGAAGGGTTCGATTCCGGCGGGCAGGCGGATATCGACAATGTGGGCGTTGTGGCGGTAGAGCACCGGGCGGCTGTTGGCTCGTCCTGGCTTGCGCCCGGCGGCGGGCCTTGTCCGCGTGTAGGCGACGCCACCCAGTGACCGCACCAGGAACACGATGTCGTCGCGAAGTCGATCCGAGACAGTGGTGAACTGGATCCGGCAGGTACGGCCTTCCTGCACGACGGGTCCGCCGTCGGAATCGAGAAGGCCCTGCAACACGGCGAGCCGCACCGAGGCGTCGTTGTAGAGATAGAGCTCGGGCACGAACTTCGTGTTCGAGCGGGTGCCCGCGAGCCCGAGCCGACGGGCGACCCCGGTGATCGGGTTCTCGAGCGTCACCACTTCACCCGGCTGCCGTTCCCGCTTCAATACGTGATCGACCCGCGAAGTACGCCGTACCGCGATGCCGGGTACAGCTTCCACCGGCATCCCGACGAGCTCGGGGTCTTCGGCCGAGAAGGCGGGCGTCGTGCTCCCGGTGAGGCAGCCGTCGCCGAGCAGGAGCCCGAGCGCATAGGCGTCCATCGGTACCGGACGCGACGGAAGGCAGACCGGCTCGCTCAGCAGCGGCAGTTCGTAACGGTGATAATGCGCCGCGCGCAGGTTTCCGACCATTTCTCTGGTCTCGAGCACGCGTGGTGGCTTGTTCCGACGGCGATCGCTCCGGGTGTAGACCGACCACAGGTGATCCGCGGAGGCGAGCGTGGACGCGCCGTCCTGGGTGTGGACGCGATAGATCTCCTTCGGGCCCTGCGGGTAGACCCCGAGAACCGGAGTCGGACGACCGTCCGAACCGATCACCAGGTCCCCGACCAGTAGGTCACCGATCGGGCGGAAACCGTCCGGAGTGAGGACCTTGGTGAACAGCGGCTGCGCGCGACCGCGCATGTATGCCAGGGGCGCGACCTCGATCACGCCGGCCGCCATCAGCTTGGGGATGGCTTCCGGGTCCATCATGTCGTGCAGCGCGTCGTAGAGCGGGCGCAGATACGGGTCGATCTTCTCGTTCAGCGTGCCCGGCAGGAAGCCGAGCCGCTCCCCGGCCTCGACCGCGGGACGGGTGAGAATGATGCGATTGACCTGCTTGCTCTGCAACGCCTGGACCGCTTTGGCCATGGCCAGGTAGGTCTTCCCGGTACCGGCCGGGCCGATACCGAAGACGATCGTGCTCTCGTCGATCGCGTCGACATAACGCTTCTGGTTCAGCGTTTTCGGGCGGATCGTCTTCCCACGACGGGACAGGATGTCCAGGCTGAGCACCTCGGCGGGCGATTCGGAACTGCCCTCGGTGAGCATCGACACCGTATGCCGCACCGCTTCGGGCGTGATCACCCGGTTGCGTCCGGTCAGCGCGACCAACTGCTCGACGACCCGCTCGGCCAGGGCCACATCGGCCGCCGGACCGGTGAGCGTGACCACATTGCCGCGCACATGGATATCCGCGACGAGCAGATCTTCGAGTTCCCGGAGATTTTCGTCCGCGGAGCCGAGGAAGGGGAAAACCGATTCGGGCGCGAGCTCGATACTGGAACGGACGGTGCGTGCCGCGGGCGCCGAGGCGCCGTTCTCGGCCGCGGTGGGATTCTGGTCGCCGCTATCGCCTTGTGATCGCACGTAGTCGCTATGGCCTGCTTTCCGGTCTCGGAGCTGCGGTGATGCGCCGCTGGTGGAGAGGGGTGCGAACGCTGTCGCTGGCACGAGTCTAACTCCCGGCCCCGACAGGTCCCAGTGGAATTCCCGCCGACCACGGCGCCACGGACCGCTGAGGCCGGCTGTTCACCCGGCGGTCACCATCGTGGAGTGAGCGCCCCCAGCGCCCCGAGCGCCACCGCGGCGGCCGTCGAAGTGCGCAGCACGGTGGGCCCGAGCCGGACCACTTCGGCCCCCGCCGCGGCCAGCACGGTCAGTTCGGCGTCGTCGAGGCCGCCCTCGGGGCCGACGATCAACGTGACCGCCGCGGCGCTGTGCCACGGCAGCTCGGTGAAGGCGCTCGTACCCGATTCGTGCAGGGCCGCCACCACCGCACCCTGCGCCGTCGCCGTGCGGACGGCGTCCACCACATCCGGTGTCCGGTGCAGGGCGGTGACCTCGGGGATGTAGGCGCGGCGGGACTGCCGGGCCGCGGCCTTCGCCGCCGACCGCCATTTGGCCACGCCCTTGTCCGCTTTGGCCTCCCAGTTCGAGACACAGCGGGCGGCCTGCCACGGCACCACCACATCCGCCCCGGCCTCGGTCATCAGCTCGACGGCCAGCTCCGAACGCTCGGATTTCGGCAATGCCTGCACCACGGTGACCGCCGGCGAGGCCGGCTCGGCGCGGCGGCGATCCTGGACCAGCAGTTCCAGCCGGTCCTTCTGCGCGGCGACGACTTCCGAATCGGCCAGCACACCCCGGCCGTCGGAGAGCGTGACGGGTTCGCCGGCCCGGATCCGGCGCACCGTGGCCGCGTGGCGGCCCTCGGCGCCGTCGAGCACCGCGACAGCGCCCGGTTCCGGAATCTCGTCCAGGTAGAAGACCGTCGCGGCCATCGGAGTCAGCGTCCGCTGAACGACGCGCGCAACCGGGCGAACAGGCCGCTGTTGTGCTCGGACTGCGCCGACATCACCTCGGCCTTGTCCTTGGCCCGCAAACCCTTGTACTTGCGCAGCAGATCGGTCTGCTTACCGTCCAGCTTGGTCGGCACGACGATGTCCAGGTGCGCCATCAGGTCACCGCGGGCACTGGAGCGCAGCCGCGGCATACCGTGTCCGCGCAGCACCGAGATCTCCCCGGGTTGGGTGCCGGGACCGATGGTCAGCTCGGTGGGGCCGTCCATGATGGTGTCGATCACCACCGTGGTGCCCAGCGCCGCGTCCACCATCGGGACCCGGACGGTGCAGTGCAGGTCGTCGCCGTCGCGCACGAACACGTCGTGCGGCTGTTCCACGATCTCCACGTACAGGTCGCCGGCGTGCCCGCCACCGGGGCCGACCTCGCCCTGCGCGGCCAGGCGCACCCGCATCCCGTTGGCCACACCGGCCGGGATCGGGGCCGCGATCTCCCGGCGCGCCCGCACCCGGCCGTCACCGCCGCATTTGTGGCAGGGATCCGGGATGGTCTCGCCGGCACCGCGGCAGGTCGGGCAGGGACGCGAGGTGAGTACCTGGCCGAGGAACGACCGCTGCACCGACTGCACCTCACCGGCACCGCCGCAGGTCTCACAACGGACGGGGCTGGAATTGCCGTTCGTCCCGGCGCCCTGGCACAGGTCGCACAGGATGGCGGTGTCGACGGTCAGATGCTTGGTGACCCCCACCGCGCACTCGGCCAGGCTCAACCGGGTCCGCACCAGCGAATCCGCGCCCGGCTGCACCCGCCCACGCGGTTTGCGGGTGCCGGCACCACCGCCGCCGCTCATTCCGCCGAAGAACGCTTCGAACACATCGCCCAGGCCACCGAAACCGGCACCGCTGAAACCGCCGGCGCCGCCACCGGCGTCCAGCGGGTCACCGCCCATATCGACGATGCGACGCTTCTCCGGATCCGACAGCACCTCGTACGCCGCGGAGACCTCTTTGAACCGGGTCTGCGCCGCTTCGTCCGGGTTCACATCGGGATGCAGTTCGCGAGCCAGTTTGCGATACGCGCGTTTGAGCTCTTGGTCGGAGGCGTCTCTGCCTACACCGAGCAATCCGTAGTAGTCCCGTGCCACTTGAGTTCTCTTAGTCCTTGGTCGCTGTCCACGGCTCCGGCTTCACACGGCCGGCCGCGTGGCTCCTGATGGATTGAGCCGCCCGCCCGTGAGCTTAGTCGGGTCGACTCAACTTTATCTCGGCGGAGAACACGAGCCTAACAGCGCGCCACCAAGCCCCCTTCCGCGGCGGGCAAGCCCGCGCTCCCGACAGCCGAACCACCGGCCGCGCCCTGTCGCGCAAGCACCCCGGTGCCGAGTCTTCCTATCGTTCGGCCAGAACCTCACCGATGTAGCGGGCGACCGCCGCGACCGAGGCGATGGTGCCCGGATAGTCCATCCGGGTCGGGCCCAGGACTCCCATACCGCCGAGGACCGCGCCGGCGGCACCGTAGCCGGTGGTCACGACGGAGGTGCCGCGCATCTCCTCGACCTGGGTCTCCTCACCGATCCGCACCGTCACCATCCCCGGCTGCTGGGCGGCGGCCAGCAGCTTGAGGACCACGACCTGCTCCTCCAGCGCTTCGAGCACCTTACGCAGGGAGCCGTGGATGCCGAAGTCACCGGCATTGCGGGTGAGGTTGGCCGTCCCGCCCAGGACCAGGCGTTCCTCGGGATGTTCGACCAGCGTCTCGACCATGACCGTGGAAACCTTGATCAACACGTCGCGGAGCTTGGGCGGCGCCTGCTCGGGCAGTTCGGCGACCGCGGCGGAGGCCGCGGCGAGGCGTTTGCCGTCCATGGCCGCGCCGAGCATGCCGCGCAGGGCGGCCAGGTCCTCGTCGTCGACGACGGTGCCGAGCTCGACGATGCGCTGGTCGACGCGACCGGTGTCGGTGATCACCACCAGCAGGAGCCGGGCGGGATTGAGGGCTACCACTTCCAGGTGGCGCACGGCCGAGGCGGACACCGTCGGGTACTGCACAACGGCGACCTGGCGGGTGAGCTGGGCGAGCAGGCGGACACCGCGGCGCAGCACATCGTCGAGGTCCACCCCCGATTCGAGGAATTGCATGATTGCTTTGCGTTCGGCCACCGACAGCGGTTTGACCTCGGCGATCCGGTCCACGAACTGGCGGTAGCCCTTGTCGGTGGGGATGCGGCCGGAACTCGTATGGGGCTGGGTGATGTAACCCTCGGCTTCCAGAACCGCCATATCGTTGCGCACCGTCGCGCTGGATACACCCAGGTTGTGCCGTTCGACCAGAGTTTTCGAACCGATGGGCTCCTTGGTGGAGACATAGTCGGCGACGATCGCTCGCAGGACCTCGAAGCGCCGATCCTCGGTGCTCGACATGACCCCACCTCCTAACCTTGCCGCGCGTCGATGTGGTCGTCCGGCGCACCGCGTCCAGCGAACCCGACGCACCTACCACCGGGTTCCTCACTCAGTGTAATTGCGCTCGCCGACTGATCCGGCGCCCGTGGCAGCACGCATGTCGACGCCGGATTCGCACAATCACGATACCCAGAGGGGCCGCGGCGCAGTCGATGATCCGTCCCGGGGTAACCGCCGATGGACTCGACAGGTCGAACGTACGAGCAGTGCCCTCGGGGTCGCCACCGTGGATGCGCGATGAACGCGGCCCCACCACCTCCAGCCACCAGCGCGTCACACCACGGGAGATCGGCAACGCGCAGCTGGTCCCCTCGGTCGTCGGAACGACCGCATACGAGAGCGCCACCGAAATTCTGGCGTGCACTACTTTCGACAGGACAAATCGGCCGGGGCGGCGCACAATCCACTCAGCAGAACAATTTCAAAGAAAGGCGCGACCGGAATGTGGTCTGTCACAGAGATCCCCGGCCTACACGATCGCTGCGCCCTGATCACCGGCGCGACCTCGGGACTGGGCCGGTACGCAGCCCTGCTACTGGCGCGCGCCGGTGCAGCTGTCACGCTGGCGGGGCGGGACGAGCAGCGGCTCGCTGCCACAGCCGCGGAATTCGCTGCGGACACCGCGGTCCAGGCCGCGGGCGGGGTCGTGGAGACTCTGCTGGTCGACCTGTCCGCAGTCGATTCCGCACGGCGCGCCGGCGACGAATTCCGCAGTAGGCATCAGCGATTGGATGTGCTGTTGAACGCCGCAGGTATGCAGTCGTTCCGGTACGCGCGCAGCGTGGACGGTATCGAACAGCACCTGGCAACGAACTATGTGGGGGCCTTCGCCCTGACCGGGGCGCTACTGCCGATACTTGCCACGACTCCGGACGCAAGGGTGACGATGGTGACCTCGGTGGCCTATAAATGGGGTGATCCCGCCGACCCCGCCGCCTGGTTCGACGCCGCACCGAGGCCGGGCGCAGACGGCGCCCCCTCGACCGGCTTCCGGGACCGCTTTGCCTATTCCAAACTGGCGTACTCGAATTCTAAACTGGCCGTCGCACTGTTCGCGGTGGAGTTGAACCGCCGGTTGCGTGCGGCGGGGTCGCCGGCATCCGCCACGGTGGCCCACCCGGGAATCGCACCCACCAATCTCTTCCGCGAATGGCCCGCCCCGGCGGCGCGGGCGTACCTGGGCCTGGCCAGATTGGTGCGGGCCGGGCATCCGATCGAGCAGGCGGCACTGCCGCTGCTGCGGGCGGCGACCGATCCGGAGGCCGATACCTCGGTGATCCACGCGCCCGGCGGTCCGATTCGTGAACAAGCTGGCCCGCCCGCCACTTTCCCGCTGGCGGCGACGATCACCGACGCAATCGCCCAGGGGGCCGCGGAACGATTGTGGACCGCCACCGAGGCCAGGATCGGGTATGCCGTGGCCGTCCCGAATCGTGCCTGATAGACGGCCACAGTCCGCCCATCAGCGGATCAGCACCCGGACCACACCGTCGGCCAGCAACCGGCCGCGATCGGTGAGGATCAACCGCCCATCGGAGATCGTGACCAGTCCTTCGGCGGCGACACGCTGCGCCGCGGCTCGCCCGTCCGCGTCCAGGTCGGCCAGCGGCAGCCCGGTGCGCAGGCGCAGAGTGAGCATGATGCGCTCGAGGTAGCGGTCGGCCGCGGTGAGGTCCTCCCAGTCCGCGGCGGGCAATCCGCCGCGAACCACCCGGTCGGCGTAGCGGGCCGGATGCTTCACATTCCACCAGCGCACTCCCCCGAGATGGCTGTGCGCGCCCGGTCCGGCGCCGAGCCAATCGCCGCCGTCCCAGTAACCGAGGTTGTGCCGGCAGCGCGCGGCGTCGCTGGATGCCCAGTTCGACACCTCGTACCAGGTGAGCCCGGCGGCTTCCAGTCGCGCGTCGATCCGCTCGTAGCGGGCGGCGAGTACATCGTCGTCGGGTGCGGGCAGTTCGCCGCGACGCACTCGACGGGCCAGCGCGGTGCCGTCCTCGACGATGAGCGAATACGCCGACACATGGTCGACACCCGCGTCCAGCACGGCGTCCAGGCTGGCGTCCAGATCGCTGTCGCGTTCGCCCGGGGTGCCGTAGATCAGGTCGAGGTTCACGTGGTCGAATCCGGCCGCGCGCGCCTCCCGGGCCGCGGCGACCGCACGGCCGGGTGTGTGGGTGCGGTCGAGCACGGCCAGGACATGTGGGGCCGCCGATTGCATGCCGAGCGAGATCCGGGTGAATCCGGCCGCCCGGATCCTGTCGAAGAACGCCGGTGAGGTGGATTCCGGATTGGATTCGGTGGTGACCTCGGCGTCCGGGGCGAGGTCGAATTCCCCGCGGATCGCGTCGAGCACGGCCGCGAGACCGTCGCCGCCGAGCAGCGAGGGGGTGCCGCCGCCCACGAAGACCGTCGCCACCGGCGGGGTCGCGGTGGGCAGCGCGGCGAACTGCCGGGCGGCGGTCGCCAGTTCGCCACGCAGTGCCTCCGCCCACGACTGCGTGGAGGCCGAGGTGCCCAGTTCACCGGCGGTGTAGGTGTTGAAGTCGCAGTATCCGCAGCGGGTCGCGCAGAACGGTACGTGCACATAGATCCCGAAGGGACCGCCGCCGAAATCACGCAGCACCGGAGCGGCGGCGTCGGTGTGCGATGTGGTGGTGGCGGGACTCACCCCTCCAGTGTGACCGGGCACGGATCAGCCCTCGACGATCGGGGTGTTCTGGTTCGCGGTCAGCAGCCAGCGGCCGTCCTCCTTGGTCATGACGTACAGGGGAGTGCCCTCACTGTCGAGGTCACCCGCGGTGGTGAGGTAGCGCTGCCGGACCTTGACCGCGGCCACATCGGGCCGCAGGAACATGATGTGCTCGATGTCATAGGTGGCGTGGCCGTGCGCGGTGGCCCCGGGTAGGACCCGGGCGGTGAACTCGGCGACGGCCGCCCGCCCGTAGAGGCGTTTACCGTGGCCGGTGGTCCAGATGGCGTCTTCTCGGAAGAGTGCGACGAAACCCTCGACGTCCTCGTCGCGCTGGGCGCGCGCCACGGCCGCGACCACTGCGTGGAGGGCGGCGGTCTCGGTATCGATATCGGCGGGACGGTGACCGGTATGCGCGGTTTCGAGTGTCATGATGTGGAGCCTGCAACCTCGAGTGAACTCGAGGTCAACTCCCCCGGACCCGCGTGGCCGGTCCGAACCACACCCGGATACCGCCGCCGGAGAAAATATGACGGCTGTCACAAATAGACCCGTAGAACCAGGGAATTTCCCGCCTGTTCGCGGGAAATACTGGTAGGGCCATCGGAACGCGCGCTCCGGCATGGCACAATAGACCGCATGCGCGCATCCGGAGTACGACTTGTGGCACGTCGCCACGTCGACTTCAAGCGTGTCTGCAGCGCCTGTTGTCTGCCCGGTTCCCCCCGGTAGCTCAGCTGCGCCCGCCCCGGATTTCCGGCGATTCCCCTTCGAGGATTTCGGCCCGCTGACACCGCGGGCGCGAGCGGAGTCCCTCGCGCCTTCAGCCCGGAGTACGACCACAAGCAGGAGCCACTTCATGACGTCGAGCACCGACGCCGATCCCACCGCGAAGCCCGAGGCCCCCGCAGGGCGGCCCACGCGCGCCCGTACCGGCAAACCGGTGCGCCGCCGCGCCGAGGGGCAGTGGGCGCTCGGTTATCGCGAACCGCTCAATCCCAACGAGCAGTCCAAGAAGGACGACAACCCGCTCAACGTCCGCGCCCGCATCGAGAACATCTACTCGAAAAACGGTTTCGACAGTATCGACAAGGGTGATCTGCGCGGCCGTTTCCGCTGGTGGGGCCTCTACACCCAGCGTGAGCAGGGGTACGACGGCACCTGGACCGGCGATGAGAACATCGACCTGCTCGAAGCCCAGTACTTCATGATGCGGATCCGCTGCGATGGCGGTGCGCTGAATGTCGCGCAGCTGCGCACCCTCGGTGAGATCTCCACCGAGTTCGCCCGCGATACCGCCGACCTCTCCGACCGGGAGAACGTGCAGTACCACTGGATCGAGATCGAGAACGTCCCGGAGATCTGGCGGCGGATCGAGAGCGTGGGCCTGCAGACCACCGAGGCCTGCGGCGACTGCCCGCGCGTGGTACTCGGCTCACCGCTGGCCGGGGAATCGCTGGACGAGATCATCGACCCCACGCCCGCCATCGAGGAGATCGTCCGGCGCTACATCGGCAAGAAGGAGTACTCCAACCTGCCGCGCAAGTTCAAGACCGCCATCTCCGGTCAGCAGGATGTGGTGCACGAGATCAACGATGTCGCGTTCATCGGCGTCGAGCATCCCGAGCACGGGCCCGGCCTGGACCTGTGGGTCGGCGGCGGGCTGTCCACCAACCCGATGCTGGCCCAGCGGGTCGGCGCCTGGGTGCCCCTGGACGAGGTGCCCGAGGTGTGGGAAGCGGTCGTCTCCCTCTTCCGTGACTACGGGTACCGCCGGTTGCGTACCAAGGCGCGGCTGAAGTTCCTGATCAAGGACTGGGGTATCGAGAAGTTCCGCCAGGTGCTCGAGGACGAGTACCTGAAGCGCAAGCTGATCGACGGGCCGGCGCCGGAACAGCCCAGCCGCCCCATCGACCACGTCGGCGTGCAGCGGCTGCGCAACGGTCTCAACGCGGTCGGCTTCTCCCCCATCGCGGGACGGGTCTCCGGCAGTGTCCTCAGCGCGGTCTCCGACGCGGTCGAGCGCGCCGGGTCGGACCGGATCCGGTTCACGCCGTACCAGAAGCTCATCGTGCTCGATGTGGCCGACGACAAGGTCGATCAGCTGATCGCCGAGCTGGAACCGCTGGGCCTGCAGGCGCGTCCCTCGGTCTGGCGGCGCAACCTGCTCGCCTGCAGCGGGATCGAATTCTGCAAACTGTCCTTCGTCGAAACCCGCAAACGCTCCCAGGTGCTGGCACCGGAGCTGGAACAGCGGCTGGCCGATATCAACGCCGAACTCGACGTCCCGATCACCATCAATATCAACGGCTGCCCGAACTCCTGCGGCCGGTCGCAGATCGCCGATATCGGATTCAAGGGCCAGCTGGTCGACGACGGCGCCGGGAATCAGGTGGAGGGCTTCCAGGTTCATCTGGGCGGCAGCCTCGGCCTGGACAGCGCCTTCGGGCGCAAACTGCGCCAGCACAAGGTGACCAGCTCCGAACTCGGTGACTACATCGAGCGCGTGGTCCGCAATTTCATCAAGCACCGCGAGGGCGGGGAACGGTTCGCGCAGTGGGCCGTCCGCGCCGAGGAAGCCGATCTGCGATGAAACCCGCGAGCGTCGTGACGGGAGAACCGACTGTGACCACCGAGCAGAAACAGCTGCCCACCAAATTGAGCGCCGACGAACTCCGGGCGCTGGCCGAGCGCGGCGCCGCCGAACTCGGTCCGGATGCCACGGCCGACGAGCTGCTGCGCTGGACCGACGAAACCTTCGGCAGTGGCTATATCGTCGCCTCCAATATGCAGGACGGGGTGCTGGTGCAGCTGGCGGCTCAGGTCCGGCCCGGGGTGGACGTCCTGTTCCTGGACACCGGCTACCACTTCGCCGAGACCATCGGCACCCGGGACGCAGTGGAGGCGGTGTACGGGGTGAACGTGGTGAACGCGCGCCCCGAGCAGACGGTCGCCGAACAGGACGCGCTACTGGGCAAGGATCTGTTCGCCCGCGACGCCAACGAATGCTGCCGGCTGCGCAAGGTGGTGCCGCTGCGCAATTCGCTGGCGCCCTACAACGCATGGGTCACCGGTATCCGCCGGGTGGAGGCGCCGACCCGCGCCAACGCCCCGCTCATCTCCTTCGACGAGGGCTTCGGGCTGGTGAAGATCAACCCGATCGCCCCCTGGTCCGACGACGAGATGCAGGACTACATCGAAAAGCATTCGATTCTCGTCAATCCCCTGGTGGAGGAGGGATATCCGTCCATCGGCTGCGCTCCGTGCACGCGGAAGCCGGAGCCGGGTTCCGATCCGCGAAGCGGCCGCTGGGCCGGCCTCGCCAAGACTGAATGCGGGTTACACGCCTCATGACCGAAGCCATCACCACCGAACGCTCCGTCGGACTCTCGGATTTCGACACCCTGGCCGCACTGGAATCGGAAGCCATCCACATCTTCCGTGAGGTCGCGGGCGAATTCGAACGCCCGGTCATCCTGTTCTCCGGCGGTAAGGACTCCACCGTTCTGCTGCATCTGGCGTTGAAGGCCTTCTGGCCGGCGCCGCTGCCGTTCGCGCTGCTGCACGTGGACACCGGGCACAACCTGCCCGAGGTGCTCGAGTTCCGCGACCACGTGGTCGAGAAGTACGGTCTGCGCCTGCACGTCGCAAGCGTGGAGGACTATCTCGCCGACGGCCGGCTCACCGAACGCCCCGACGGTATCCGCAACCCGCTGCAGACCGTCCCGCTGCTGGACGCCATCACCGAAAACCGTTTCGACGCGGTCTTCGGCGGCGGTCGCCGCGACGAGGAACGGTCCCGGGCCAAGGAGCGGATCTTCTCGCTGCGCAATGCCTTCGGCCAGTGGGATCCCAAGCGACAGCGGCCCGAGCTGTGGAACCTGTACAACGGCCGGCACGCGCCGGGCGAGCACGTCCGGGTGTTCCCGCTGTCGAACTGGACCGAACTCGATATCTGGCGCTACATCGCCCGCGAGAACGTGGAACTGGCCACCATCTACTACGCGCATCAGCGGCCGGTGTACCAGCGCGACGGTATGTGGATGACCCCCGGCGTCTGGGGTGGCCCACGGGACGGCGAAGCGCTCGAGACCCGTTCGGTGCGGTACCGCACCGTCGGCGACGGTTCCACCACCGGGGCGATCCTGTCCGACGCCGCCGACAACGAGGCCATCCTGGCCGAGGTCGCCGCTTCCCGGCTGACCGAACGCGGCGCGACCCGTGGCGACGACCGGGTCTCCGAAGCCGCCATGGAAGACCGCAAACGAGAGGGTTATTTCTGATATGTCCGACCTATTGAGGCTGGCCACCGCCGGTTCTGTCGACGACGGCAAGTCCACACTGGTCGGACGTCTGCTCTACGACACCAAATCCGTGCTCGCCGACCAGATCGACGCGGTGACCAGGGCGTCGGTGGACAAGGGCCTGTCCACTCCCGACCTGTCGCTGCTGGTGGACGGTCTGCGGGCCGAACGGGAACAGGGCATCACCATCGATGTCGCCTACCGGTATTTCGCGACCCCGCGACGGTCGTTCGTGCTGGCCGACAC
The DNA here is from genome assembly GCF_040609955.1 of Nocardia sp. NPDC004568. Lineage (NCBI taxonomy): Bacteria > Bacillati > Actinomycetota > Actinomycetes > Mycobacteriales > Nocardiaceae > Nocardia > Nocardia sp. NPDC004568. Next base: position 43,778 of record NZ_JBEXLL010000031.1, on the reverse strand, counting down.
CCCCGGTCATGTGCAGTACACCCGCAACACCGTGTCCGGGGCGTCGACCGCCCAGCTGGTGATCCTGCTGGTGGACGCGCGCAAGGGCGTGATCGAGCAGACGCGGCGGCACGCGGCGGTCCTGGCGCTGCTGGGTGTGCCCAAGCTTGTCTTGGCGGTGAACAAGATCGACCTCATCGGCCTGGACGAGCCCAGCGAAGAGGGCCGGCAGGCCGCGGCCGCCAAGGTCTTCGCGGAGATCTCGGCGGAATTCTCCCATCTCACCCGGACGCTGGGCTGGTCCGACGAGGATGTGCTGGAGATCCCGGTCTCGGCGCTGCACGGCGACAATATCGCCACCCGCTCGGACAAGACCCCGTACTACAGCGGCCCGTCGCTGATCGAGCATCTCGAATCGGTGCCGGTGGACGCGGACAACTCCGGGGAGCACGCGGTGGGGCTGCGCTTCCCCGTGCAGTACGTCATCCGGCCGCGCACTCCGGAATACCCGGACTACCGCGGCTACGCGGGCCAGATCGCGGCGGGTTCGGTGGCCCCCGGCGACGAGGTGGTGGTCCTGCCCTCCGGTATCCGCACCACCGTCGAACGGATCGACACCCCCGACGGGGAACTGGCCGTCGCGCAGGCGGGCCGCAGCGTCACGCTGGTGCTGACCGACGAGGTCGATATCTCGCGCGGTGACACCATCGCCTCCCCCGCCGACGCGCCGGAACCCGTCGACACCTTCGACGCCACCGTGTGCTGGCTCGGTGACAAACCGCTGCGTCCCGGCGCGCGGCTGCTGCTCAAGCACGGCACCCGCACCACGCAGGCGATCGTGGGCGCGCTCACCGAGCGTTTCGACGAGCAGCGACTGGCCGCCGAGCCGAACCCGGAAACGCTGTCGCTCAACGATATCGGCCGCATCTCGGTGCGGGTGGCGGAGGCGATCGCGGCCGACGACTACCGGACCAACCGGCACACCGGCAGTTTCCTGCTCATCGACCCGGCAGGCGGGAACACCCTGGCGGCGGGTCTGGTCGGGGATGTGCTCACCGCGGTCGAGGTCGGAACCGGAGCCTGATGCCCGGCAGTCCCACACTGGTGGCGGTGGCGCACGGCAGCCGGGATCCCCGGTCGGCCGCCACCGTTGCCGCGCTCCTGGACCGGGTGCGGGCCGCGCGTCCGGGAACACCGGCCCACCTCGCCTTCCTCGACCTGAACGCTCCCTCGGTCGGGCAGGTGCTGGACTCGGTCGCGGCCGCCGGTGAAACCGACGCGGTGGTCGTCCCGCTACTGCTGGGCAGCGCCTTCCACGCCCGCGTGGACCTGCCTGCGCTGCTGGCCGGTGCCGCAGCCCGCAACCCGCGGTTGCGACTCACCCAGGCCGAAGTGTTCGGCGCCGACCCGCGGCTGCTCGAGGTGGTGTGCGAGCGGGTGCGGGCGGTGCGTGAGCGGCACGGCTGGAACGGCCCGCCGGCACGGCTGGGTATCGCCCTGGCGGCTGTCGGCTCGTCGTCGGCGGCGGCGAACCGTCGGACCGCGCGGCTGGCCCGCCGTTTCGCGACCCGGACCGGCCATCCCACCGAAGTATGTTTCGCCACCGCGGAACCCACTCTCACGCAGGCGGCTGCACGGCTGTGGGCGCGCGGCGCCGACCGTGTGCTCGTCGCTCCCTGGTTCCTGGCGCCCGGCCTGCTCACCGACCGGCTGCGCGACCAGGATCCGCTGCTCCCGCATGCCGAGGTCCTCGGCCCGGATCCGGCGCTCGCCGAGATCGTTTGGGACCGTTACGACGCCGCGCTCGCGGGCGTTCTGCCACTGTCGGCCTGAGGCCGGGCACTACTGGCTGCGCTACACCGCCGGGCGCCGTCGCGGGCGTGGGGCCGAGGCCGCCGGCCTCCCGCATGATTCGCCGGGCGCGGTTGCGGGCGTGGGCCGAGGTCGCCGGCCTCCCGTACGCTTCGCCGCCCGTCCGTCACGGCGTCGGCCGCGGACTGAGGGACCGAGTTCAGAACCAGCGCTCCAGCACCGCGGCCACCCCGTCGGCCGCGACATCGTCGGTGACCTCGTCCACCAGACCGTGCAGTTCGACCGGCGCGTTCGCCATCGCCACCGAATGCCCGGCCCAGGCGAACATCTCGCGATCGTTGAAACCGTCCCCGATGGCCAGGGTGGCCGTACGCGGGATATCGAGCAGGCGGCGCAGATGTTCCAGCGCCCACCCTTTGGAGATCCCGTGCCGGGAGATGGTGAGCCAGGGGCCGAATTCGCCGTAAACCCAGCTGATCTCCGGTAGCGCCAGCCCCTCCAGCAGCCGGCGCATCTCCTCCGGCGCGCCCTCGGGCCACCAGCAGTTCAGGCGCGGTGTGGGTTGGCTGCCCAGTGTGTGGTCGTCGACCACCACGTAGTTGCCGCCGGCGTAGTACTCGCCGGGACTCGTTCCGGTGGCCCAGAATCCCTCACCCACCCGTTCGGCGGTGAAGATCATGTCCGGGAACAGCCGGCGCAGCGCGGTGACCGCGGGCGCCGGATCGAAATGGTGCACCGCCACCGGGAGCGTCTGCTCGATATCGATGTGGACGGCGCCGTTCGAGCAGATGGCATGTCCCTGGACGAGCCCGAGTTCGTCGAGCACCGGCCGGGTCGAGATCACGGTGCGGCCGGTGCTCACCACGACGTGCGCACCCGCCCCGACCGCCGCGCGCACGGCGGCGTTCACCCGGGCGCTCACCTGAACGCCGGTCTTCAGCAGTGTCCCGTCCACATCGAGCGCGATCAGCCGCGGTGGGCCCCCGTCAATGTCCACCTCATCGATTGTGCCGTGCACCAGCGCCCGGCCGCACCGTATTTTCCCGGACCGCTCGGGCCGGTCGGCCGTATTCGCGCGGCTCAGCGGTGCGATCCGCCCCGAGAGGACCCGCCATGCGAATTCCCGCCGCGGGAGGACCCACCGTCGCCCCCGGAGGAATTCGAACCCCTGGACTTCGCGCCACTGCTGTGCGATCCGCCGGAAGAGTCCGATCCGCCGGAGGCGGTCCCGGAAGACGGTCCCCCGCCGACGGGTCCCGAACGCCCGCCGAACCCGCCGAACCCGCCGGAGTCGCCGGATCCATCCGCATCGGCTCCGCCGGAATGCCCGGGGGAAGTTCCGCTGCGATCGCCACCGCCGCTGTCCGTGCCGTCGGGTCCGCCCGGAGCCCCGGAACCGAAACCACCGCCGCCGTTCTCACCCGATCCGGCTCCACCCGGACCGAAGCCGCCACCACTGTCCTCGCCCCCTCCGGTTCCGCCCGAGTCGAGTCCACCACCGCTGTCCTCACCCGATCCGGACTCGCCCGGACCGGCTCCGCCACCGCTGTCCTCCTCCCCTCCGGATCCGCCCGGAGCGGTCCAGCCGCCGCCCGGCAGACCGCCGGTCCAGCCGCCGGCGGAACTGTTACCGGACCCGGGAATCTCGACACCGGGCGGCCAGCCGCCGCCGGATTCGTCACCGCCGTCGGCCGGCCCGCCGGAACCTTCGCCCGGCTCGTCCACTACCGGTGGATCGTCCGGTTCCGGACTGCCCGGGCCACCGTCGCCGGGGGCGGGTCGATCCGGTTCCGCGCCGGTGAGTGGTGGGAGCTGCGTCCCGGGACGGCCGAACGGCCGAGGGCCGAACCGCGCGGGATCGTCTTGCCGTGGCCGGGATTCGGGGTGTTCGTCCCAGGGAGTGTGGTGTGTTCCGGCCCCACCGTCGGCCGGCGCTCCGGGGGCCGTTCTCACCGGAGCGGGTGCACGACCGGGCATGGGCGGCCCATACGGGCGGGTCAGCGCGGCGGGCGCGATCATCGTGGGGGCGCCCAGCGGCGCATAGGACACCGTCCAGCCGGTGTCCGACCGCTCGACCCGGGCCTCACCGTGGATCTCGAACTGCACCGCCCCCGGGCTCTGCAGCGGAACCCGGTCCTGGTCGAGGTGTTCGGTATCCACCGGAGCGCTGCCGAGAACGGTGGCCGCGGACATGGCGACCGCGGAGAAGAGGGCGGCCCCGGAGAAGATCGGCGGATGCTTCATCCCACGGGTGGCCGCCGGAGTCACACTCTCCGCGGCCATCGCGGCGGCACCGAGCGCCACGCATTGCCCCGAATCGGCGGCGACGGTCACCGGAAGTCCGAGTTCGGCGAGTGTTTCGGCCACCTGCGGGGGTCGCGCGGCGCCGCCCACCACGAGTACTCGATCGATATCGGAGAGCGCGACACCGGCCGTGCGCACCGCGGCCCGGACCACCTCGAGGGAATCCCGCACATGTTCGCGCCGCAGACCCTCCGGGTTCACGAACGACATGAGCGAGACGGCTCCGGTATCGGGTTCGGCCGGTCCGATGGCCCGGTCACCGGCGCAGCGGGCGATCATCGCGCCCAGCGGCCGGGCACCGAACTCGTAGGAGCGGACCGCGTTACCGACCACCGGATGATCGGGCCAGTCCGGTCCGGTCCGCACCACGGCGACATCGAGGCTGTTCCCGCCGAGGTCGTAGACCAGGACGAAGCCACTGCCCAACGGCCCGTGTTCGGTATCGAGCCAGTGCGCGGCAGCCACCGGTTCCGGTACCAGCTCGACGTGCCCCACTCCGGCGAGATCCAGGCTCTGCCGCAGGAGGCCGAGTTGTTTGCGGGTGTACCCGGCCGGATGGGTGGCGATCACCCCCGCCGCCGGTTCGGCGGTGACCAGCCCCTGCACCACCGAGGCGAAGATGGTGGCCGGCGACCAGATCCGCCCGTCCACGTACACCGATTCCGGATTCCGCCCCAGATCGGCGAATTCGTTGATCGCCGTGGAGAACCGGGTGATCCCCCCGAGTCTCGCGGTACCTCCGCTGTCGAATCCGACGGCGGTCCGTCGGGTCCGGACCACCGGCCGGACGTCCGGACCCCCGATCCGCGCCGACACCACGTTCACCGTACCGATACTGATACCCAGCCCAGAAGTCATCTGCCATCCCGTCAACGCACCGTGACCACGTCCTCGAAAGAGCCATGGGCGCGGTCGTCTTCCAAACAGCGACCACAGGTTAGCTGGAACTCCGTCCGAACATCGAATAATCGAGAAGTAAATCCGAAGTTGCGGAGAGACTTTCCCGCATCCGAGCAGGGCCACCGCTCGCGTAGGGACAGCGAATGAATTTCGAAATAGAGCTTCTGATCAGCCAATACATCTCTCTGTGGCGAGGCTTTCGATATGCACGCGGGCCGATGGATCCGTAAACCCCGGTGACGCAGCACCACCCGAGCACCCCTCCCACCCCGCGGTAACGGACCGGTAGCCGTATCCGCAGTCATTATTCGGCCCTGCACAGCGCCCACGCAGGAACTTTTCGGAATACCCGGCTCCAGGCTCCCTTCGTGCCCGAAGAGACAAGTCGAACGTGTTGCGCCGCAGCGGTTTTGCGTGCCGACCGTGCCGCCGTGACAAGCCCGGCGCGGGGGGCATCGCGCGCGGGAACGGAGAGGCTCTGCCGCACGTGATCGGGTCCCGTTTCCCGCAGTACGAGCGCCCGGTGTGCGTGATCGATCTCGGCGACGGGGACGGTCGCCGCCGGACCGGAAACATGGAAGGCGTGAACAGTGTGGGTCAGGGTCCGATCGTGAGCCGTCCCCGGATCGCGGCCGGGCTCCGCTCGGGAACCGGCGGATTCCGGCGGCGACCTATTCTGATCGGGTGGAATCGGTCATGCTGGACGCTCTCGACCAGTGCCTACTGCACGCCCTGCAAATCGACGGGCGTGTGCCGTTCAGCAGGATCGCCGCGGTCCTGGACGTCTCGGACCGCACCGTCGCCCGGCGCTTCGGCCGGCTTCGGGCCGCCGGCGCGCTCCGCGTCAGCGCGGTACCGCACAGCCATCTCGCCGCGGATGCCCAGTGGCTGGTGCGCCTCCGGGTCCATCCCCGGGCCGCCGCCGGCGTGGCGCGGGCGCTGGCCGCCCGTCACGACACCGCCTGGGTCACCGAATTGTCCGGTGGCACCGAGATCGTCTGCCTGTTCCGGCTACCCGGCGACGGTGCGGCGCCGCTGGCGATGCTCAGCGCGCACCCCGGCGTCATCGAGGTGACCGCCCAGCGACTGCTGCGCCATCTGATGGACCAGCGCTGGCGCGGGCGTATGTCCGCACTCACCGAGCACCAGCTCGCCGGGATCCACCCGCCCGATACCGCGGCCACCGAGACCATCCGGCTCACCGACCTGGATCGCAGGCTCTTCCGCGCCCTGTCCGCCGACGGGCGGACGGCGTACGCGGAACTGGCCCGGCACGTCGACTGGTCGGAATCGGCGGTGCGGCGGCGGCTGACGGAACTGCGGGCCGCCGGAATGCTGCTGTTCGACGTCGAGGTGGAGCCCGCACTGTTCGGCTACTCCGCGCAGTGCCTGCTGTGGCTGTCGGTCGCTCCGGCGCGGCTGCGCACGGTCGCCGCGAGTCTCGCCGCGGATACCGAAACGGCCTATCTCGGCGCGACGACCGGAAGGCACAATCTGCTCGCCGTCACGATCAGCCGCGACACCGGCGCGCTGTACAGCTACCTGAGCGAACGGATCGGTACGCTCACCGGAGTCGCGCAGGTCGAAACCGCGCCGATCACCGCCTACGCCAAACGTTTCGGCCCGACGAGCCGGGCGGTTTGACGGCACCGGCGCCGTACGCGCCCGGGCGACGAGCACATGGCGGGCGTTGCACGGAGTGGATGCGGTGACCGCCGGTCAGTTCTCCCGGTCGTGGCGGCGCTGGGCGGCCACGACTTCGACCGTGTGCAAGCGGATCCAGTCCAGGAATTGGTGCAGCGACGCGGTGAGCCCACGGCCGAGGTCGGTGAGCTCGTAGCTGACCCGCGGCGGCGTGACGGGCTCGACGGTGCGCGAGACGAGGCCGTCCCGCACGAGTGTGCGCAGCGTCTGCGACAGCATTTTCTCGCTGATCCCGCCGATCGTGGCGTGCAGTTCGGAGAACCGTAACGGCCCGCGCCCCAACGCCGTCAGGATCAGTACTCCCCAGCGGCTGGTGATGTGGTCGAGCACCTCACGCGCGGGGCAATCGCTGTTGAACGCGTCACTCGTCAAAGGCCATTCGGTCTTCCGGGCCTGCGAACCTACTGTCACGCCAGGAGCTTACTCCTGGGTATGCTCTTACCGAAAGTAAGCTCCTGGACCTACGCTGCCGCCCATGACCACAGTCGTTTTCGGAGCAAGAGGTAACGTCGGCCGCCACGTCGCGGCCGGACTCGTGGAGCGGGGCGTCCCGGTCCGCCCGACAAGCCGCGAGCCGAACCCGGCGGACTTCCCACCGCACGCGCGAATCGTCGCGGCCGATCTGGAACGCCCCGACACCTTGCCCGCCGCACTCGAAGGCGCGGACCGTGTCTTCCTCTATGCCAAGCCCGACGGGATCGAGGATTTCGTGGCGGCGGCCGAGGCCGCCGGGGTGCGGCGCGTCGTGCTGCTGTCGTCCGGGGCCGTCCTGCAGGCCGACGCCGAGAAGAACCCCATCGCTCGAATGCACCGCACCGTCGAATCCGCCATCGAGACATCCGGTCTGGAATGGACATTCCTCCGGGCCGGTATGTTCGCCACGAACACCCTGTGGTGGTGGCAGCGGTCGATCCGCGAGGAGGGCGTCGTCCGTCTCCCGTATCCCGAAGCGCGGACAGCACCCGTCCACGAGCGTGACCTGGCGGCATTGGCGGTGACCGCGCTGACCGAGCCGGGTCATGAACGCCACGCCTATTCGGTGTACGGGCCGGCGGGACTGTCCCTGCGGCAGCAGGTCGAGCACATCGGCGCGGCCATCGGCCGCGAGGTCGCCGTCGAGGCGATCTCCGTCGACCGGGCCCGCGCGGAGCTGAGCGAGACCATGCCCGCGATCGGTGTCGAGGCCGTCCTGGCCGGATGGCAGGCGGGAACGACCGCGCCGCCGGAGGTATCGGCCGTCGTCGAGGAGGTCACCGGCCGCCCCGGGCGCACTTTCGCGCAGTGGGCCATGGACCACGCGCACGACTTCCGCTGAACACGCGGCCCCGCAGAGCCGTTCGGGTGGTCGTGCGCGCGGCGCCGGAGCCGGTGCACGAACGACTGCGCGGCGGAACACGCTGAGGAACGCGTGGTCCGCCGCGCAGGGGGTTCAGGCGCGGCCGAAGAGGCGGCGGCGTGCCGATTGCCCGGCGCGCAGTACCGCCCCGCCCGGCCGGGCCTGCGGTCGGCGGCCACGCACCAGGCGGTCGAACGCCTCGGCGCTACCGGAGGGTTCGGGTAGGCGGCCCGCAGTGAAATCGTCGGCCAGCTGCCGCACCGTCTCCTGCGCACAGGACTTGTTGGTACCGATGAAGCCGGTGGGTCCGCGCTTGATCCAGCCGGTGACATACGTACCCGGGAACACCGCCCCGTCCGGCGCCTCCAGCACCCGCCCGGCCCGATTCGGGATGACCCCGCGCTGTTCGTCGAACGGCAGCCCCGGCGTGGGCACACCCCGGTAACCCACCGAGGTGAGCACGAGTCCGGTTTCCAGAAGATCGAAGTCGCCGGTGGGCACCGCGCCCACCCGGCCGTCTGCACCGGTCACCGGCTCGGTGCGCTCGACCTCGATCCCGGTGACGGCGTCGGGGCCGAGGATACGGCTCGGCGCGGTCCGATAGCGGAAGACGATGCGCCGCCGCCCGGCCGACGGCCGTGCCGCGGCCCGGCGCAGCAGCTCCAGTTTGCGCTCGACCTGGTACGGCAGTCCTTCCGCGACCGGAGGCAGTTCGCCGTCGACGACGATATCCACGTCCGCGCCCAGCAATCCGACGAATTCCGGCACTGTGAAAGCCGATTCGGCGGGGCCGCGCCGACCCAGCACCACGACCTCTTCCACGCTGCTGCGCCGCAGCGCCTCCAGCGCGACCGGGGAGATATCGGTCCCGGCCAGCCGTTCGGGATCGCTGGTCAGAATGCGCGCCACATCGAGCGCGACATTGCCGTTGCCGACGAGGACGACCCGGCGCCGGGACAGATCGAAGTCGTGGTGCTGGTGGTCGGGGTGACCGTTGTACCAGGCCACGAAATCGGTGGCGGAAACATTCCCGGCCAGACCTTCGCCCGGGATACCGAGTTTGCGGTCGGTCGACGCGCCGACCGCGTAGACGACGGCGTGATGGTAGGCGAGCAGTTCCTCGTGGGAGATGTGCTTGCCCACCTCGACGTCGAAATAGGACCCGAAGCCCGGCTGCTTCGACATCACATCGAACAGATCGGCCACCCGGCGGGTTTTCGCGTGGTCCGGCGCCACACCGTAACGGGCCAGCCCGTACGGCACCGGCAGCCGCTCGAACACGGTCACCTGCACGTCGGGCCGGGTGAGCAGTTCGTCGGCCGCGTACATGGCCGAGGGGCCCGAGCCGACCACGGCGACACGCAGCGGCCCGCGCCCGGCGGTATCGATCGCCGGCGCCGGCACCGGGGGCGCCAACAGCGGACGCGGTCGCGCGTGCCGGTAGAAGTCGGCATTGATCTCGATGAACGGCTGCTGCTCCGCGGTCAGTTTCTTCGAGGAGGTGATGGCGTCCACCGGGCAGGCCGAGGCACAGGCGCCGCAGTCCACGCAGGCCGCCGGATCGACGTAGAGCATATCCGCCGTCCGGAAGTCCGGCTCGTCCGGCGTGGGATGGATGCAGTTGACCGGGCAGGCGTACACGCAGGACGCGTCGCTACAGCACGACTGGGTGACGACGTAGGGCATCGGAGGTTCTACCCGCCGCTCAGGCCGCTTTGCCGCTGACAGCACGCAGCGGTTCGGAGCGGTACCGGGTGGTGTGGCCGTCGATTCCCAGCGCCTTCCACACCCGCTTGGCCACCGGGTTCATCAAGCCGATCTCCTGGGCCAGGGCGCGGACGTCACCGAAGTAGTCGCTGAAGGTCCGCTTGGCGTCGTCGGACCCGTAGAACAGTTCCTTGCGCACGCTCTTCGGAATATCGAATTCGTCGAAGAACTTCTTGGGCGGGGTGACGATGGCCCGGCCGAGGATCCACATGACGATCGGCATGGCCAGCGACAGCACGAACTTGTTCCGGGCCGAGGACTCCGGTACGTGCTTCTCGAGGAATTCGTGGGCGAAGGAGATGTGCCGCGCTTCTTCGGCCACGTGGATGGCCATGACGCCGCGCATGATCGGATGCACTTCCTCGCCGGAGCGCAGGACTTCCTTCTGGATGTGGTCGATCGGCTCCTCGCCGCCGAGCACGGCCATGAAGAACAGGTTCGGGAAGGCCACCGCCACCGGAACGGCGATATGCCGGATCTGGCGCACCAGCGGGCCCATACCCGGGACGTCGACGCCGATCCGGTTCACCATCTCCTGGAACATCAGGGTGTGGTTGTGCTCCTCGATCATCTCGTGGGAGCAGTAGCGGAATTCCGGGTCACCGTTGGGCAGGCCGAAGATGTGCTGCATCATGCCGCTGATCAGGATGGCCTCGAACTGCAGGCCCACCTTGGCGACATTGGCCTGGCGGTACTTGCCGAGCGCGATCTTCTTGTCGTGCGGCAGCGCCTGGTACCAGGGGTGGCGGCCGACCGTATCCCCGGAGACGGGCAGAATCCAGCGCTCCGGCCGGGCATCCGCGGCGAAGTCGGGATGATCCCAGTCGATATCGGTGAACGGATCGAAGTTCCGGTTGACCGAACCCTCGGACAGCAGCAGCAGCTTCTCCGCGTATTCCTGGGCCTGCGCGACCAGTTGGTCGTCGGAGACCGTGGTGGCTGAAGACGTCATCGTCACTGCCTCTCGTCGATGATTCGGGCTTAACTGTTTCCCATAGTTACAGCTACGCCGGGGTACGTCAACACGACTACCCGCGGCGGCCGGGTCACACCGGGGACGTGGCGAGCATCACTCCAGCTCAGCGTGGGGGAGCAGCCGCCGGTCGGGCCCGAAGGCCCCCGCGGCGCCGACGCCGACGCCCTCGATCACCGCACCGGCAACTCGGGGATCCTGGTCGCGCGGGCGTAGACCGTCTCGCCCTCCGCCAGGCGCAGCGCCTCGGCGTCACCGCGGGTGACCTGGGCGGTGAACAGATCGCCGGTGGCGGCGTTGCGCAACTCCACCCGCACCTCGAACCCGAGCCGTACCACCCGCTCGACCGTCGCCCGGGTGACACCCGCCGATTCCGCGGTGCCCTCGTAGGCGGCCAGCGCCATATTCGAGTCCCGGCCCACCCGGATATCGTGCGGCCGCACCAGATGCCCGTTGAGCCGCGCCACCGCGCCCAGGAAGGACATGACGAACTCGCTGGCGGGCCGGTCGTAGACATCCTCGGGACTGCCGACCTGTTCGATCCGCCCGGCGTTCATCACCGCGATCCGGTCGGCCACGTCCAGCGCCTCCTCCTGATCGTGGGTGACCAGCACAGTGGTGACGTGCACTTCCTCGTGCAGGCGACGCAACCAGGTCCGCAGATCGGCGCGGACCTTCGCGTCGAGCGCGCCGAACGGCTCGTCCAGCAGCAGTACCTGCGGGTCCACCGCCAGCGCCCGGGCCAGGGCCATGCGCTGCCGCTGCCCGCCGGACAGCTGCGCCGGATACCGGTGCTGGAAACCGTCGAGACCGACGATGCCGAGCAGTTCGTCGACGCGTGTCGCGATCTCGGGTTTCGGCCGCTTCCGGATGGTCAGCCCGAAGGCCACATTGTCGCGGACGGTCATATGTTTGAACGCCGCGTAGTGCTGGAAGACGAAACCGATATCGCGCTTCTGCGGCGGCACCCGGGTCACATCCCGGCCGCCGATGGTCACCACGCCGGAATCGAGATTCTCCAGCCCCGCGATCGAGCGCAGCAGCGTCGACTTCCCGGACCCCGACGGGCCCAGCAGCGCCGTCAGCTCACCCGAGGGGATGTCCAGGCTGACATCGTCGAGGGCGGCGAACGAACCGTAGTTCTTGCGGGCGTTGGTCACGGTGATCACGGGCGGCCTCCGGCACACACAGACGAAATGTCCTTCTTCGAAGCTGATACATGCGGCCCGCGACGGCCGGCGGGAAGGCGGAGGTATCGCGTCAAGGTGTCTTCCTTCGCGTCGGGTTCCTGCGGTCCACCGCGGCCGGGACATCGGCCGCGGTACCGCACCTCGGAGCCGGTACCGGACGCGGGCGGACACCGAGGTGGCGGTGGAGGTGGCGCCTCACGACGCGTTCCGCTTACGTTCCAGGAGCGTCATCAACAGCAGGGTGATGAGCGCGAGTCCCATCAGCAGAGTGGCGGCACAGTACGCGCCGAAATCGTTGTGATCGTTGATGTAGCGCTCGTGCACCAGCAGGGTCAGCGTCTGCGATACACCCGGGAACCCGGACGACACCATGATGACCGCGCCGAACTCGCCCAGCGCGCGGGCCACGGTGAGCACCACGCCATAGGTCAGGCCCCAGCGGATGGCGGGAACGGTGATCCGCCAGAACGTCTGCCAGCGCGACGCCCCCAGGGTCGCCGCCGCCTGTTCCTGGTCGTCGCCGATCTCGTGCAGCACCGGTTCCACCTCGCGCACCACGAACGGCATGGTGACGAAAATGGTCGCCAGCACCATTCCGGGCAGCGCGAAGATCACCCGGAAACCCCAGTCGGTGACCGCACCGAACCAGCCGTCGACACCCCACAGCATGATCAGCGCGACACCCACCACCACCGGTGAGACCGCGAAGGGCAGATCCACAACGCCCTGTAGCAACCGGCGGCCGGGGAAGTCGCCGCGTACCAGGGCCAGGGCGATCACCACCCCGAGGATCACGTTGACCGGCACCACGATCACCAGGATGATCATGGAGAGATTGAAGGCCGAGATGGCGGCGGGCGTGCTGATCTGATCGATGAACGCCCCGATCCCCCGGCCGAACGCCCGGTACAGAATGATTCCGAGCGGCAACACCAGCAGGACGAACAGGTAGCCGAGAGCGAGCACGCGCAGTGTGATCCGGCCGGGAGCGGACAGTTTCATCGGGCCTCACGTTCCTTACGCGCCGTCCGCTCGGCGAACACCCGCAGCACCAGCAGTGCGAGGAACGCGATCACCAGCAGCGCCACCGACACCGCCGCCGCGTTCACCGGCCGGTCGATCTCGATCTGCTGCTGGATGTACTGGGAGGCCACCTGCGTCTCCCACGGGATATTGCCGCCGATCAGCACCACCGAGCCGAATTCACCGAGGGCGCGCGCGAACGCCAGGCCTCCACCGCTGATGATGGCCGGCGCCAGCGTCGGGAGTACCACGCGGCGAAAGGTCGTCCAGTTGTCGGCGCCCAGCGACAGCGCCGCCTGTTCCACCTCGCGATCGGCCTCGATGAGCACCGGCTGCACCGAACGCACCACGAACGGCAGGGTCACGAAGGCCAGTGCCACCACCAGGCCCGGCCGGGTGGCATTGAGATGGATGTCGACCGGACTCTGCGGTCCGTACAGGGCCAGCAGCACAATGCTGGCGACGATCGTGGGCAGCGCGAACGGCAGGTCGATCAGCGCGTTCACCAGGCCCTTGCCCGGGAAATCGTCCCGGACCAGGACCCAGGCGATCATCGTGCCCATCACGACGTTCAGCAGCGCCACCGCCAGCGAGACCAGCACCGTCACCCGCAGCGACGCCAGGGCCGCCGGGTCGGTGACCGCGCCCCAGAACCCGGACCAGCCGTCGTCGAACGCGCTGAAGGTCAGCGCGGCCAGCGGAAGCAGCACGATCACACTGAGCCACAGCATCGCGGTGGCGATACCGAGTGGACCCACCGAACCGGTGAACCGCAACCACGACCCGAGCGGCCTGCGGGGAGACGGATCCGGGCCGGCGGGCGCGTGGTCGGAGGCGGTGCTGGTGGTCACGAGTATCGAGTATCGCGTGTGGTCGGGGTCACCCGACTACTCGGTCGCCTTGTCGTAGGCGACAGCGATGGTGCCGGACTCGGGCGCGAACAGTTCCGTTTCCACCGTCTCCCAGCCGCCGAGGTCGGCGACGCTGTACAGGGTGGGCGGTTGCGGGAAGACGTCGGTGTACTCGGCGGCCACGCCCGGATCGACCGGGCGGAAGCCCGCGTCGGCCCAGGCACGTTGCGCTTCGGTCGTATAGAGGAAATCCCGGAAGGCGATCGCCTTCTCCGGATGCGGGGCGTGTTCGAGCACCGCCACCGGGTTCTCGATCTCGAAAGTGGCCTCCGGCACGATGTGCTCGACCGGATCGCCGTGCCGTTCGGCGAAAATCGCCTCGTTCTCGTAGCTGATCAGCACATCGCCGGTGCCCTGCAGGAACGCCTCGGTGGCCTCCCGCCCCGATTTCGGCTGTACCCGCACCCGGGTCAGCATCTGGTTCAGGTAGTCCACCCCGGCCTGCGGGTTCTGTCCGCCCGCGCTGGCCACGGCGTAGGGGGCGAGCAGATTCCATTTCGCGGAACCGGAACTGAACGGGTTGGGCGTCACCACCTCGACATCGGGACGCAGGAGATCGTCCCAGGTGCGGATGTTCTTCGGATTCCCGGACCGCACCACCAGCACCACCACCGACCCGAAGGGCACTCCGCGGGTGGCGTCGGCGTTCCAGTCCGGATCCACCAGTCCGGCGTCGACCAGACGCGTGATGTCGGGTTCGAGGGAGAAGCTCACCACATCGGCGGGCGCACCGCGCGCGATCTTGCGGGACTGGTCCCCCGACGCGCCGTAGGACTGACGCACCTCGACACCCGCACCCACCTCGGTCTCGTTGAACTTCGGGATCACTTCGTCGTAGCCGGGCTTGGGGATGGCGTACGCGTACAGATCGACGGTTCCACCGCTGCCGTCGGCCCCGCCGCCGCCGACCTCGTCACTGGATCCACCGGCACACCCGGCCAACAGCATCGTCGCCGCGACCAGCACCGCCGGCAGGCGCGGTACCGGCCGGCCGGTACGCGTGCCGGCCCGCTCACCGGCTCCGCGCCCGCCCGGCACGAACCGGGCGCCGGCGCGCACGACAGCCCGCGTCACCGGGTGAACAGCCAGGCAACGATCACCAGCACCAGCAGTGCCAGCAGTGCGATCTGCACCCGTGAGCGCGGCATCAGCACACCTCGTTTCCGGCGTCGCGGCCACCGTCGGCGTCGTCGCGGCCCAGCGCGACACCCGCCACGTGCAGGAGCCGGTCGATCAGGTAGGCGATCGCGAAACTGATCGGCACCATACCCACCAGCACCACGAGGAACTGAGGTATGAACGGCAGCCCCGCCACCCACATCTCGAACCCGTCCCACCAGTCGGCAATACGCTCCACGGCGACCAGCGTAGAACACCGCACAGTGGCCGTTCCGACCCGTGCCTTGACCTCAACCCGACTCGAGATTGCAGGCTGAGGTCATGACACAGGCACCAGAGGTATGGAACTCCGCCTACGACAACGACACCGCCCCGTGGATCATCGGCGAACCCCAGCCCGCGATCGTCGCACTGGAACGCGCCGGCCGGATCCGGGGCCGCGTCCTGGACCCCGGCGCGGGCGCCGGTGAGCACACCATCGCGCTCACCGCCCTCGGCTACGACGTGCTCGGCGTGGACCTGTCCCCCAGCGCGGTCGCCTACGCGCGCCGCAACGCCGCGGCCAAGAAGGTGCCGGCCGCGCGGTTCGAGGTGGCCGATATGGTCGCCCTCGCCCGGTCCGGCGACAACCCCCTCGGCACCTTCGACACGATCGTCGACAGTGCGCTGTTCCATGTGTTCGTCGCCGACGCCGCGGCCCGGGCCGACTACGTCCGGACGCTGCACCGCCTGTGCGCGCCGGGCGGCGAGGTGCACATCCTGGCGCTCTCGGACACCGAGCCCGGGTTCGGCCCGCGGATCGGCGCCGCGATGATCCGCGACTCCTTCGCCGGCCCCGGCTGGAAGGTCGAGGACCTGCGGCCCGACCACTACTACGGCCGGATCACCGAGACGGTCGCCGACCGGGCCGGGGACCTCACGCCCGACGCCGCGGGCAAGGTGCGACTCGCCGCCTGGCTGGCCCGGATCCGCCGCCTCGCCTGAACCGTGGTGGACGGCTCGGGGCCGCGCGACACATGATGGGGTATGCCGAGTCCCGAGCACGCACCGTCGGCCGACGGAGAACCGGGCACCTTCCCGGCCGTCTCGCCCGAGAACAAGTCGTCACAGGGCAACTTCCCGGTCATCGACGACTACGCCTTCCTGTCCGACTGCGAGACCACCTGCCTGATCGCCAGCAACGGCTCGGTCGAGTGGATGTGTGTCCCGCGCCCGGATTCACCGAGTGTCTTCGGCGCCATCCTCGATCGCAGTGCCGGCCATTTCCGGCTGGGTCCCTACGGGCGCACCGTGCCCGCCGCCCGCCGTTACCTGCCCGGCGGCATGATCCTGGAGACCACCTGGCAGACCGAAGCCGGCTGGTTGATCGTCCGGGACGCGCTGGTGCTGGGGCCGTGGCACAGCACCGAACAGCGCAGTCGCACCCATCGCCGCACGCCGACCGATTGGGACGCCGGCCATATGCTGCTGCGCACGGTCAAATGCGTGAGCGGCACGGTCGAGCTCGAGCTGAGCTGTGAGCCGTCCTTCGACTACCACCGGGCCTCGGCCACCTGGGAGTACACCGGCAAGGTGTACGAGGAGGCCTCCGCGGTGTGTGCCGCCGACCCCACCGCCGGGCCCACCCTGGTGCTCACCACCGATCTGCGGCTGGGCCTGGAGGGGCGCGAGGCCCGGGCCCGGACCCGGATGCACGAGGGCGACTGCGCCTACGTGGCCCTGACCTGGTCGGAACTACCCGCGCCGCAGACCTTCGCCGAGGCCGCCGAGAAGATGTGGACCACCGTCGAATGCTGGCGGCAGTGGATCACCCTGGGCGATTTCCCCGACCACCCCTGGCGGCGCTATCTGCAGCGCAGCGCGCTGACCCTGAAGGGCCTCACCTACGCCCCCACCGGCGCCCTGATGGCCGCCGCCACCACCTCGCTGCCGGAGTCACCCGGGGGCGAGCGCAACTGGGACTACCGCTACTCCTGGGTGCGCGACGCCAGTTTCGCCCTGTGGGGTCTGTACACCCTGGGCCTCGACCGGGAGGCCGACGATTTCTTCGCCTTCCTGCACGACGCCACCACCGGACCCGACGGCGAGGCAGTACCCCTGCAGGTGCTCTACGGGATCGGCGGGGAGCGCGAGCTCACCGAGCGCACCCTCGATCATCTGTCCGGGTACGGCAACGCCCGGCCGGTCCGGATCGGCAACGGCGCCTACAACCAGGAGCAGCACGATATCTGGGGCACCATGCTCGACGCGGTCTACCTGCATGTGAAATCTCGTCAGCACGTACCGGAGACGCTGTGGCCCATGCTGGAACGCCAGGTCGGCGCCGCCATCGACCACTGGCGCGAACCGGACCGCAGCCTCTGGGAGGTCCGCGGCGAACCCCAGCACTTCACCTCCTCGAAGGTGATGTGCTGGGTGGCGCTGGACCGTGGCGCGCGCATCGCCGAACTCCACGGCCAGGCACATATCGCCGCGGAATGGCATCGGATCGCCGAGGAGATCCGGGCCGATGTGCTGGCCCACGGGGTGGACGACCGCGGCCGCTTCACCCAGGTGTACGGCGGCACGACGCTCGACGCATCCCTGCTCCTGGTGGTACTCACCCGGTTCCTGCCCTCGGACGACCGGCGGGTCCGCGCGACCGTGCTCGGCATCGCCGAGGAGCTCACGGAGAACGGCCTGGTGCTGCGCTATCGCAACGAGACCACCGACGACGGCCAGGTCAGCCCCGAGGGCAGCTTCACCATCTGCTCGTTCTGGCTGGTATCGGCGCTGGTGGAAATCGGTGAGATCGGCCGCGCCCGCAGATTGTGCGAACGACTGCTCACCCACGCCAGCCCGCTCAAGCTCTACGCCGAGGAGATCGACCCGTCCACCGGCCGGCATCTGGGCAACTTCCCGCAGGCGTTCACCCACCTGGCGCTGATCAACGCGGTCACCCACCTGATCCGGGCCGAGGGCTCCCAGGAGGCCGGAACGTTCCGCCCGGCCCACAGCAAGACCGGCGGCGGCACCCCGTGGCGCAGCCGCCCCCGGCGGTAGGCGGGAGGTCAGGCGGCGACGAAACTGTCGGCCTGCTGGCGCAGGTCGCGCAATTTACCCATCTCGCTGTCCAGCCGAGCGAGGCGCTCCGCGCCCCGATCGCCGTACTGGGCGCCCGCTTCCTCGGCGACCCGCAGCGCCTCGTCCGCCGTGCGCAACGCGTCGGTGGCGATATCGGTGAAATGATCGCGCAGCACCCGCTGGACCTCACGCAGGCGGGTCCGGGATTCCTTGCCGACCTGGAAGACCACATCGTCCATCAGACGCGCCAGCGCCACCTTGGCCTCGGCCTGACGCCGCTGCCGGCGGGTGCGCCGGTCCTCCCACAGCGCATGCAGGCCGAGCAGGATGCCCGCACCGGCCGAATACCAGTTCACCAGGGACATACCGAGCAGACTGGTGGCCAGGCCGACCATGAGGATACCGCCGTAGGAACCGCGCAACGCGGACAGGAACTGCTCGGTGACACCGGCTTTCGCGCTCTGCAGCGGCTCCAGCGGTGCCACGTTCTCCAGCAGTTCCGCGGGATACTGCGGGCGGATATCGGGCAGATCAGGGCGGCGGTGGTCGGCGGGGAAGCGTGCCGCCACCTGTTCGCCCAGTTCCTCGGCACGATAGTTGGCCGTTTCGAAATTCTCCGCGATCGCCTCGGCGATCCTGGCCTCGAGATCGGTACCGAAGCGCGCCCAGCGGGTCGCCGGATCGCTACGCGAGATCTCGGCCTCGGCGTCGCGCACCAGGATGCGCAGCCGATGCCGGAGATCGTGTTCGATATCGGCCATGAGTTCGGTGCTGCCGTCGGCGAGCGTGATCTGCCAGGTCGCGGTGCGCTGGCGGAGCTGATCGGCCTGATCGCGGGCCGTCGCCAGCTGCTGGGTGACATGGGCCCGGCGGCGCGGATCACGCAGCGCGTCGGCCTCGGTGCGCAGTGTGACGCCGAGATGGTCACCGACCAGCCGGATATCGCGTACCGCGGACTGTACGGCCGCCGCGTCGGCGTGCGCGACCACGTAGTCGCGCAGATGCTCGACCAGTTGCGGGAGACCGGATTCGATCGCCCGCTGCTGATCGCCCGACTGCTGTGCCTCCTGGTGGAGTCTGGCCGAGACCGGCGCCACCGCGAAGCCCAGGCCGGCGGCGTCGAGCAGTTCGCGGTTGCGTTCCTGCACGTGTGTCCAGTGCGGGTTCCGGTCGATCTTGTTGAGCACGCAGATCACCGTGGGGCACACCTGCCCGATCCGGCGCAGATGCGCGATCTGTTCCCGGTCGAATTCGGCATCCGCATCGCTCACGTAGAGCACGGCGTCGGCGGCGGCGATCATCGACCAGGTGCTGCGGTCCTGTACGGCCGCGCCGGGGGCGTCCATCAGCACGATCCCCTCGGCCAGCAAGGGGCTGGGCTGGGTGAAATCGGCCCGGATCACACCTTTGGCGGTGAGCGCCGGAGTGGGATTCAGCGGATCGACGGGCTGCCGACGGATTCGACCCCCACCCTCCCGCCGGATGAGGGTGGCGGAGGGTTCCGGACCGTACTCCACGATCGCGGGCACGCTGATCGCGCTGTCGGTGGCGCTGATCGGCGCCCCCGCCATGGTGTTGACCAGGGTGCTCATCCCGCTCTTCGGCGGACCGACCACCACCAGCCGCACCCTGGTGTCGGCCACCCGGGCGCGCACCATCCCGAGCCGGCCACGCAGGTCGTTACGACTCGCGGTGCGCGATACGTCCCGCAGCTCATCGATGATCTGGATGAGGGGGGCCATCACATCCGGGTTCTTCACCGTGGCGGCCCGCGGTCCGGCTACGGCAGACAAGCCCTGCTCCTCACTCTCGGTCACAACATCGGTGTCCTCGACCGCGCTCAGTCGAATCGTCCCTCCCGTACGACCGGACGGAACCCCGCCGGTCGTGAACCGTCACATGAATACCCAGTGGCCGTGATCGGCAATCGGGTCCTCGGTCACCGCCACTGTATGCGGCAGCAATCCGCCCGACAGATCACCGGTCAGCCCACCGCCCGCGATACCGAACGCGGTGTGCTCGGTATGCGGCGTGACGGCCACCGCGTGCACATCGTACGGAACCGGCGAACCGTGGTCGGCGATCGGCTGCACCTGGGGTGCCATCGTCGGCGGTGTCGGCAGCGGATGCGGCGCAACCGGCGCATCCGGCAGTACCGGCTGCTGGGTCGGCACGCTCACGGTGGGGACCACCGCCGACGGTTGGTCCGCGGTGGGGACCTGGTGAGTGGGAACCTGCTGAGTGGGGATGTCCACCGTGGACGGGATCACGTCCGATGACTGATCTGCCGGATCCGTGCCGTCCGGGCTGGTTCCACCGATCGGATCGGTGGTGGTACCGCCGGTCACCGTCTCACCGGTGGAGGAGGAGCCAGGGCTCGTGGTCGTGGCGCCGCTCGATTCGCCCGTGGTGGATCCGCCCTCGGAGGTGGTGGTTTCCGGCGAGGTGTTCCCGGTGGACGGACCCTCGGTGCCGGTGGTGGTCCCCGGCGAGGTGGTCGAACCGTCCGGAGATGTGCTGGTACTCCCGCCGATCGACGGTGTGGTGCTCCCCCCCACCGTGGTACCGAGGTCCGGGGACGTGCTCGTACTGCCGTCGGGTCCGGTGGTCGTGGTACCGGTGGTGGACGTGGCGTCACCGGTGCTCGTCGGCACGGTGGTGGTCGGCACGATGGGGGTGGAGGAGCCGGGCAGGGTCGGCTCGGCCGGCGGCTGGGTATCCGGCGTCGGCGCCTGGGGCGGCCGGTGGAACAGATCCGGCAGCTGCGCGGCGGGGGCGGTGAGCGGCGACGGTCCGCCCGGAGCATGGAGGACATTGGCCATCGGCGTGGTCGCCGCGTCGGGCTGGACCGTCGTCTGCAACGGAGTCGCCGCGACGGGCTGCACCGCCGGGGCCATGGCGGCCGGTACGACGACCGGCGGCGGGACGGGCGCGGGAGCCATCGGCGCCATCGGGGCGGGCGCGATCGGAGCCGGAGCCATCGGGCCCGCGGCCATCGGCGCGGGCGCGATCGGGGCGGGCGCGACGGCACCCGGGGCCATCGCGGCGGCCGGATTCACCCCGGGCACCGCCGGGCCCGGGGCCATCGCGGCCCCGGCGCCGGTCGACGCCGCGGCACCGGAGGCCGCACCCGTACCCGACGCGACACCGGGAACCGCGGCCTCCGCCCCGGCCGCGACACCGGAATCGGCTCCGCGGGCCGCGGCCTCCGCACCGGCGTCCGCTCGCGCGGCGGAGTCCAGCGGATCGCGCGCGGCAGCCTGCCACATATCCGACGCGGCAGTACCCGCTTGCGCCCAGTCGAGGTACTGATCGAGCCGATCGTCGAGCAGGCTGCCGTCACCGACGGTGATATCGAGATCCCAGTCGCTGGCTACCCAGAACCCGTCGGCGCCCGCCGAGATATCCAATCCCATATGCGAATCGACGGCCACCGCGTGGCCGAACCCGTCGGCGAAGACCATCCCGCCGTCGGCTCCGAAGTCGATGACCAGTTCACCGGTCGGACCGCCCTCGCCGAACCAACCGGACGCCGGATCACCGGCCGGGCGCGCGAGGAGATCGGCGAGGTCGAAACCCCAGTCGCCGTCGTCGGCGCTGCGCGCCACCGCCTGCGCCGAGGAGTCGGGACTCAGGTCGAACCGGGGCAGGTCGAAGATATCGGTCTGGAAGGCGTCGCCCGGTGCCGGCAGCTCGAATTCGCCCGGGGCACCGAAACCCTCGTTACCGGGCAGCGGAAATCCCTGCCCCCATCCGGGGATACCGTCGAAACCCGGGATATTGCCCGGCGGCAGACCCGGATCCGGCGCGCCGAACTCGGGCATACCCGGAATCCTGGATTCGGGCACCCCGGTGCCCGGCATGAACTCCGCACCGGGCGCGCTGCCCTCGGGTGCGCCGGGTACCAGCGTCAGGCCCGGTATGTCCTCGGTGTGCACACCCGGGTAGTAGTCGTCGAAATCGTAACCGCCGGGCCGGCCGACCTGGATATCGAAGGTGGGGCCGTGCGGGAGCGGCATGGTCGTGCTCGCGTCGCCGGCGGAGCCCGGTGCCTCGGTCTGCACCGGATCCGGATCCGGGAAGGTGATCACCGGACTGGGGACATCGGGATCGGGATCGGCGCTGTAGGCCCAGCCGGCGTTCCGGCTGTCCAGTTCACTGGGCGCCGCCGGGACCCCGCCGCCGTTGTTCGCGATCAGCGCGCCACCGGTCACATAGGCGCCGCCGCGGGCGACTCGCGACGTGGCGCTGGCAATGCGGTAAGCGGTGTCACCACCACGTTCGGTGACCTCTTCGTCGCCGTCGAACGGCAGATCACGCGCCATTCCAAACTCCACTCTCGCGTTCAACAGCAACCACGCCGGGGCCGCCCCGGCGTGGATCAGCTATCAGCCTATTGTCGACATCTGCGGCTGTCACATTTTCGTTATCAGCCGATTCCGTGGACCGGATGGAGGTGCGGAGGGAGATCCGGCTATCGCACAGCGATATTCCCGCGAGCGGGCCCGGCGGACCCCTACTTCTTGTCCTTCGGCTTATCGGATTGCGCGTCCGAGGACAGCGCCGCGACGAAGGCTTCCTGCGGCACGTCGACCCGGCCGATGGTCTTCATCCGCTTCTTGCCCTCTTTCTGCTTCTCCAGCAGTTTGCGCTTACGGCTGATGTCACCGCCGTAGCATTTGGCCAGCACGTCCTTGCGGATGGCGCGGATGTTCTCCCGGGCGATGATCTTGGACCCGATGGCGGCCTGGATCGGCACCTCGAACTGCTGACGTGGGATCAGCTCGCGCAGTTTGGTGGTCATCTTGTGCCCGTAGGCCTGGGCGGCGTCGCGGTGCACGATGGCGCTGAACGCGTCGACCGCCTCGCCCTGCAGCAGAATATCCACCTTGACCAGCTGCGCCTGCTGTTCCCCGGACTCCTCGTAGTCGAGCGAGGCGTAGCCGCGGGTCCGCGATTTCAAGGAATCGAAGAAATCGAAGATGATCTCGGCCAGCGGCAGGGTGTAGCGCAGCTCCACCCGCGTCTCCGACAGGTAGTCCATCCCGCCGAGGTCACCACGCCGCGACTGGCACAACTCCATGATGGCGCCGATGAATTCGCTCGGCGAGATGATGGTGACCTTGACGACCGGCTCGAAGACCTCGCGCACCTTGCCTTCCGGCCAGTACGACGGATTCGTCACGATATGTTCCGCACCGTCTTCCATCACCACCCGGTAGACCACGTTCGGCGCGGTGGAGATCAGGTCGAGACCGAATTCGCGTTGCAGGCGCTCGCGGGTGATCTCCATATGCAACAGCCCCAGGAAGCCGCAGCGGAAACCGAACCCCAGCGCCACCGAGGTCTCCGGATCGTAGGTGAGAGCGGCATCGTTGAGCTGGAGTTTGTCCAGCGCGTCACGCAGATCCGGATAGTCCGACCCGTCCACCGGATACAGCCCCGAGTAGACCATCGGACGCGGTTCGCGGTAGCCGGTGAGCGGCTCGGTCGCGCCGTTGCGGGCGGCGGTCACGGTATCGCCGACCTTCGACTGCCGGACGTCCTTGACGCCGGTGATCAGATAACCGACCTCCCCGACCCCGAGGCCCTGGGTCGGCTTGGGTTCCGGTGAGACGATGCCGATCTCGAGCAACTCGTGGGTCGCGCCGGTGGACATCATCTTGATCTTCTCGCGCGGTGTCAGCTTGCCGTCCACCACCCGGACATAGGTGACCACGCCGCGGTAGGTGTCGTAGACCGAGTCGAAGATCATCGCCCGCGCGGGGGCATCCGCCTCGCCGACCGGCGCCGGGACCCGCTCGATCACCCGATCCAGCAGTTCGGTGACGCCCACCCCGGTCTTCCCGGAGACGCGCAACACGTCCTCCGGCTCACAGCCGACGATATGGGCGAGTTCGGCGGCATAGCGCTCGGGATCGGCGGCCGGCAGATCGATCTTGTTCAGGACCGGGATGATCTCCAGGTCCTTGTCCAACGCCAGATACAGATTCGCCAGGGTCTGGGCCTCGATCCCCTGTGCCGCGTCCACCAGCAGGATGGCGCCCTCGCACGCCTCCAGTGCCCGCGACACCTCGTAGGTGAAGTCCACATGGCCCGGCGTATCGATCAGGTGCAGGACGAAATCCTCACCCTGGTGCTCCCCGGACTTCGGTGTCCACGGCAGCCGCACGTTCTGGGCCTTGATGGTGATACCGCGTTCCCGCTCGATATCCATCCGGTCCAGGTACTGCGCACGCATCTGCCGTTCTTCCACGACACCGGTGAGCTGCAGCATCCGGTCGGCCAGCGTCGACTTGCCGTGATCGATGTGCGCGATGATGCAGAAGTTCCGGATCCGCGACGGATCGGTGAACGTCGTATCGGCGAAGCTGGCGGGCACTCCACTCCTCATGGGGTATCGGGCGTACTGACGACCATCGTCCCATGCTGGACCCCGCCCACCGCCGCCCAGGTCCCGCCGCGGCCCGCCGGAGGCGATATCCCCCGCGACGGCGTGACGTTATCCTCCTGAGATGGCCCGCAGTTGGAACAGTCTCGGCAAGCAACTCACCGCGATCGCGAAACAACAGGGTCCGAAGATCGTCAAGCGGCAGGCGCCGCGCCTGGTCGAGGCCCTGCTCGATCGCCGGGGTGCCCGCGACGGCTCGGGCCGCGGCCGCCGTCCCGCCGCGCCCGGCGGCGTCCCGGTACGGCCCGCCGCCTCCACCCCGGTGCCGACCGCCCACCGCGCCCGGCGGGTGGTGTACGCCCCTCGGCTGGACGGCCGCGCCGACCCCGGCGAGATCGTCTGGACCTGGGTCCCCTTCGAGGAGGATCCGAGCAACGGCAAGGACCGCCCCGTCCTGGTGGTCGGGCGCGACGGGCACACCCTGCTCGGCCTCATGCTCAGCTCCAACCCGGTACGTGGCGACGATCCGGACTGGATCGGAATCGGCGCGGGGACCTGGGATCACCAGGGCCGGGACAGCTGGGTCCGGCTGGACCGGGTGCTCGACGTCCCCGAGGACGGTATCCGCCGCGAGGGCGCCATCCTGCCGCGCAAACTGTTCGATCTGGTCGCCCACCGGCTCGTGCGCGAATACCGCTGGAGCTGACCGGCGCCGGTCAGACCTCCAGGTCCCGGGACCGGCCGAACAGCATCCCGTACACCAGCGCCCCCAGCACCCCGCCGATCAGCGGGAACACGATGAATGCCCACAACTGACCCATCGCGCCGTCCTGGAACGGCGCGACCGCCAGACTACGGGCGGGATTCACCGAAGTACCGTCGACCGGAATCGAGATCAGGTGGATGACCGCCAGGGTGAAACCGATGGCGAGGCCCGCCTGCGGAATCTCGGAGATCCGATCGGTGGAGGCCAGCACCACGAAGACCAGCAGCGCGGTGAGCATCACCTCCACGATGATCATGGCGGCCAGGCCGTACCCGTCCTGGATCACCACCTGCCCCGCCGGACCGGTGACCGCCGACGGGCTGTGCGAACCCCAGCCGTTGGCACCCAGGCCGTCCGCGGCGCGATCGTAGGACGGCAGGTTCTTCGCGATCGCGAACAGCACCAGCCCCGCCGCCAGACCGCCCACCACCTGCGCGACGATGTAGCCCACCGCGCTGACCGGCCTCAATCGGCCCATCAGGAACTGCCCCACGGTGACGGCCGGATTGACATGGCAGCCGGATACCGGGCCGATGGCATAGACCAGGAGCAGCAGGGACAGACCGAAGGCCAGCGCCACACCGAGCGGACCCACCTTCCCCCCGGCCAGTACCGCCGTTCCCACACCGCCCATGACCAGGACGAACGTGCCGAGCGCCTCAGCGGCCCACTTCTTGGTGTCGGACGCGGCCGCGGGTTCGACACCTTCGAGGACTGCTTCCTTTTCCTGCGCAGTGGGAGACATACTGGTCCGCCTTCCGAGAGGATCGCCGCCCCGCCTGGCAGGGCGCGCACCGGGAACACCTGGGTCCTACTGGGAAAACTCCTACGCCGATCGCGGGGGACGTTACGCGGGACGTCGGGCCCGGACAACGACATCGCCGCGCCCGCGATGTGACGATCCGCCCACGATTTCGTCGCGCCGCCACGTGCTGGTAACCTGGCCAATCGGCGTTGCCTACCCCGTGCCCGGCTGTTCCCTTCGTTGGACGAGCACCAGGGCGGGGGTGCACACAGACTTTCCGACCGAACCAGACAGGAACCAGAGGATACCGGCGTGGCCAATATCAAGTCTCAGATCAAGCGGATCCGCACCAACGAGGCGGCGCGTCAGCGCAACCAGTCGGTGAAGTCCGAACTGCGCACCCATATCCGCGCCTTCCGGACCGCTGCCGCGTCCGGCGACAAGGACGCCGCCGCCGAGCGCCTGCGGTTCGTCAGCCGCAAGCTCGACAAGGCCGCCTCCAAGGGCGTTATCCACGCCAACCAGGCCGCCAACAAGAAGTCGGCGATGGCGATCGCGCTGAACAAGCTCTGATCAACTGAATCCTTTCGACGACCAGCCGCCGCGGCATTGAGGACCACGGCGGCTTTTGGTGTTCCCGGCCCCGGTCAGCGCGGCTTTTCCAGCCGTTCCCGGATGGCGCCGGTCCGGTAGCGCGCTACCTGCCGTAGCATGCGGCGCATGGTTACGGTGTATGCGAACCAATCGGTAGTCCAAGCCGAGGACCTGCCCGGTGTGATCCGGGCCGCCGAAGTCCTCGGTATCGGCGTGAAGATCGAAAACGTGCTGGTCCCGGCCGACGACGACGGCGGTCCGGTGGTGGTCTGGATGGTCACCCGGGACGAGGAGACCCCCGTCTACGAGGAGTGGGACGGCCGTTACGACGAAGCGGCCGAGGAAGCGCTGGGACTCAGCGCGGTCGAATAGCATCCCGCCCCCGGCTCTGCGCCGGCCCGTTCAGCTGCGCCCGTGCAGGGCGAGCAGCTTCAGTACGGCGTCCTCGAGTGCGAACCCGGAATCGGCGGCACCACCTTTGACATCAGCGTTCAGCGTCGCCACGACCTGGAGCGCGGACCCGATCGTGGCCGGGGTCCAGCCCCGCGCCTGCGATTGGGCCTTCTTCACCTTCCACGGCGGCATCCCCAGCGGACCCGCGAGTTTGAACGGATCCCCGCGCCCCGCGGATCCCACTTTCGCGATGGTGTGCACGGAATCCGCCAGCGCGTCGGCCAGCACCACATGCGGCACCCCGCGGTCCTGCGCCCAGCGCAGCGCCTCCACCGCGCCCGCGCGGTTCCCGGCCACTGTCAGGTCCGCGACCTCGAAACCGGACACCTCCGCCTTACCGGAGTAGTACCGGCGGACCGCCGCGACATCGAGCTTCCCCCCGGTATCGGCGGCCAGCTGCGAGCAGGCCGCCGCCAGTTCGCGCAGTTCGGATCCCACCGCGTCGAGTACGGCCTGCACCACATCCGCCGGCACCCGCGCCCCGGCCGCCCGGAATTCGGCCCGGACGAATTCGGACCGCTCCGAGGCCTTGGTGAGCTTCGCGCATTCGTGCACCACCGCCCCGGCCTTCCGCAATTCGGGTACGAGGGCCTTGGCCCGGCCCCCACCGGAGTGCACCACCATCAGCACCACTCCGTCCGGCGGCGCCGCGGCGGCTTCGGCGATCACGGCGACGGCATCCTTACCGGCCTGATCCGCCGCCTCCAGAATGATCACCCGGTCCTCGGCGAACAGCGACGGACTCAGCAGCTCCGCCAGTTCCGCGCTACTGGCGTCACCGGCCCGTAACCGGTCCACCGGGACCGCGTCCGGGTCCGGCGCGACCGCCCGCACCTGCCCGGTCACCCCGGCCACCGCGCGCTGGATCAGCAGTTCCTCATCGCCCAGCACCAGATGCAGGGCCGCAGGTCGCTCGCTCACGGCTCCGATCGTACGGCCGCCCTCCGACCCTCGGCCGGAGCCGGGGCGACAAGGGCACCGGGTCCCCGCCGATCCGGCAGCGTCCGAGCCGACGGAGAGCACCGAGTGCCGTAGTACCGGGCCGATTGTGCCGCGGTGACCGTCGCACCGGGGGCCGGGTCACCACGTTTGCGACCGGAAGTGACCGATCAGCCGAATCCGAAGACCAGAAGCAAATACGCGGCGAAGACGCCGAGGGCTACGGCCACCAGCACACGCCGGACGCGGTGCAGCCGCAGAGCCGCGATCCCGCCGGCGACGAGCGCGGCGGCGAGCAGACCGCCCGATGTACCGCCGGGGACCGGGACGACCGCGCCCGGAGCGGCGGCCGCCTCTGTCGCCACGGTGAGCAGCCACCACAGCGGCGGCCCGATCGGGCACAGGATGAGGTGAGCGAGGGGATCCCAGCAGGTGGCCGCCACGGCCGCGAGGGCTCCGCCGATGGTGATCGGCGCGATGACGGGAGCCACCAGAATATTGGCGGCCACGGCCACCAGGCTGAGCTGCCCGGATATCGCGATGGTGAGCGGGGTGGTGACCACGAAGGCCGCGGCCGCCACCGCGACCAGTTCGGCGGGCAGTCGACGCCAGCCGCGTCCCCGCAGATGATCTACCCAGCTGGGGGCGAGCAGGAGCAGCGCACCGGTCGCGAGGACCGAGAGCGCGAATCCGGCCTTTACGGCGAGTGCGGGCCACAGCGCCAGCAGAGCGATCACCGCGGCGCAGAGGGCGGGCAGGGCCTGTCTGCGGCGGCCGGTCAGCAGCGCCAGGAGCGTCACCGAGCCCATGGCCGCGGCGCGCAGCACACTCGGATCGGGCCGGGCGATGATCACGAAGGACACCAGCGCCACTGCCGCGCAGAGCGACGACAGGCGGGGACCGAGGGTGAGCAGACGGGTGACGGCGAGTACCGCGGCGAGCAGGATGGAGAAGTTCGCCCCGCTCACCACCGTCAGGTGCTGGAGGCCGGCGGCGGCGAAGTCGGCGTGCACCCGATCGCTCAGTGCCGAGGTGTCTCCGACGACGAGCGCGGGCAGCAGGCCCGCCGGGTCCGGGGCGAGGGCGCCGGCGGCCGCCGCGACCAGATCGGAGCGCAATGAGTCGGCGGCCGCCTGCCACCACGGCAGCGGACCCACGGTATCGGGCGCCCCGACGGGCCGCAGGGTCACCACGGTGAGATCGTGCTGCCGCGGCGGAGCGGGCCTGGCCCGGAATGTGATCGGCTGTCCGGGCAGGAGCTCGCTCCAGCCCGGTCCCGCGGCCAGCACGACCACCGCACCGCCGCCGCGCACCACCCGGTCGCGATATCGGAACTCCCGCAGGTCGCCTCGCACCACCCAGAGCCGGCCTGCTCCGGAACCACTGCTGCGCACCGGTTTCGGATCGTCGGCGGGCACCATGGTCACCTCCACCGTCGCGGCGGCGGGCACCGTGCGCAGCGGATGCGCACCCACCCGGTACTCCCGCCACGCCCCGGCGCCGGCGAACACGACCCCGAGCAGTGCCGAGCCCAGCACGATCGTCGCGAGGACGCGGCGCCGTTCGCTGCGGTGGGCGATACCTGTCCACAACAGTCCCCACGAGGCCAGCGCGAGAATCAGCAGCACGAGCGCGGCGAGCAGCCCGGCGACCCATCCGGCGCCCACCGCCGAAATCGTGACCAGCCAGCAGGTCACCGCGGCCGGCAGCAACCGGGCGTCGAGCACCGGCTCCGCGCCCAGCGCGGTCCCGTTCGATTCCTCGATCGGTTCCCGGACGCTGCCCGGTACCGCACTCACCGGCACACCCGTCCGGCGGTGCGCACCATCCGCCAGAGCAACCGGCGGCCCCGCCCGGATACGGGCGGGCGGCCGGTGAAGTCGTCGACCAGGCTCGCCCATATCGCGCGCACGCCGGCCACGCCCGGCAGCCGCCCGGCGTCCCGGGGGCCGGGGCGCCGGAACGGAAGCGTCGTCATACCGTCACCAGTGCACGCAGCCGCGCCAGCCGGGCCGGACCGATACCGTCCACCTCGGCCAGTTGCTCCACGTCGGTGAACCGCCCGTTGGTCGCCCGCCAGGCGATGATCGCCTTCGCGGTCACCGGCCCGACTCCGGGCAGTGCGTCGAGTTCGGCTTCGGTCGCGGCATTCAGATCCACCGGTGTACCCGCTGCGGGCTCGCCGCCGACCGTGCCCGCGGCGGGCGGGGCACCCACGGTACCGCCGCTGATCGTCGCGCTGCCGGGCAGCGGCCCGCCGGGCCCGCCGGGGCCGACGCGCACCTGGTCGCCATCGGCGAGCCGCTGGGCCAGGTTCAGGCCCGCCAGGTCCGCGCCGTCGCGCGCACCCCCCGCCGCGGAGATCGCGTCGGCGACCCTGGCTCCGGGCGGCAGCCGCACCAGGCCGGCCCGGTGCACCAGGCCCACCACACTCACCACCAGCTCGACCGGCGGCGCTCCGGTCGGCGGCGGCTCCACCGCGGGAGGCGCTCCCCCGGCCTCCGGGGAATCCACCGGCATCGCGGCCGGCACGACCGCGGGCAGCGGCGGAACCGGCTGAGCGACCGGACGTTCCCACAGCACCATCACGACCGTCAGCAATCCGGCGAGCAGGCCGGTACCCGCCAGGGCCATCACCCCGCGCCGTCCGGTGTCCAGGCGCGCGCCGCGGAACCGATCGGGGATCAGCCGGTCCCGCCAGCCGGCCGGGGCGGGTTCGTCCTCCAGCCACCGCGGGGTGCGTACGGAGTCGGCCTCGCCGAACGCGGAGTCCGGCCACGGACGCGCCCGGCCCTCGGGACCCTCGCGCGGTAGCTCTGCGAGGTGCCCGCCCAGTTGTCTGCGTACCCGTTCACGCTCGTCGTGTGCTGCCATGCCCGCGACGCTAGGCCGGGCCGGTCCCCGAACACCTATCCCCACCTGGGGTTTCGTCAAGTCTGTGGACAACTCCGCCCTGGGGATGAGCGGTGGCCGGGTGGATACCGCGGCCGGTCAGCCGCACCCGCCGGGAAGTACCAGTACCCCGACCGCGCCGACACCGAGGTGGACGGCCAGCGCCGGTCCGAATTCGGCGACGAGCACCTCGGCGAGCTGGGGAATCCGTTCCCGCAGTTGACTCGTCACCGTCTCGGCGGCCTCGGCGGCGGCCAGATGCTGCACCCCCACCGCGGCGGGCCCCTCCCCGGCGACCTCCTCGGCGGCCGCGACCAGTTTCGCGAACGCCTTCGACCGGGTACGCACCTTGTCCCGTAACTCCAGCCGCCCCTGCACCAGTTGCAGCACCGGTTTGCTCACCAGTTCACTGCCGAAGAAGCCGGCTGCCGTACTGAGTCTTCCGCCCCGGCGCAACTGCTCGGTGCGGTTCACCACGAAGAACGTGCGGGACCCCGCCGCCGCCCGTACCGCGGCCTCGTGCACGGCCGCGAGCGTGCCGCCGGCGGCAGCGCACCGGGCGGCGGCCAGCACCGGGAATCCGGTCGCCAGACCCGCCCCGAGCGAATCCACGAGCAGTACCGACTCCGCGGCGGCCATTTCCCGGACGGCCTGCCGGCCCGCTTCCCAGGTCGCCGAGAGCTGCCGGGACAGGTGCACCGCGACCACGCCGTCGCCGCGGCTGCGCCGCAGCGCTTCGGTATAGACGTCGCGCAGTTCACCCGGCGAGGGCGCGGACGTGGTGACGTCGTCGGAGGCGTAGTCGACGGCGAAGTCGTCCACACCTTCCCGGATCTGGGTATCCCCCACCAGCACGTGCAGGGGCACCACCTCGATCCCCAGCGCGCCGGTCAGCTCCGCGGGCAGGCTGGCGGACGAATCGGTGACGACCACGACCGCCACGGCTCACCGCACCTCTTGCAGCGTTTTCACCATCGCCTTGGCGACCTCGGTGTGCCCGTCCCAGCCCCAATGGATCCCGTCGGGGTTGGCGTCGCCGGAGTAGATGTTGTCGTGAACCGCCGCCTTCAGATCCACCAGCGGCACACCGCACCGGCGCGACCAGGCCCGCAGGGCACGCACCGCCGGTTCCCGGCCGTTGTGCACCCGGCCGTAGGCCGCGCAGTCGTGCACCGACGGCAGCACCGCGACCACGGGCAGTTCGGGCCGGAGGTGGCCCAGCGCCGCCCGGCACTGTTCCAGATAGTCCACGCTGACTTCGGGCGGAAGTGCCACCGGGCGGCCGAGTTTCGCGGCCCGGGGCTGGATCCACTGATATGCCGCGCGCACCACCCGGCGCAGACCCGACGGCCGCACATAGCGGATCAGCTCCCGTAGCGCGGTGGGCAACGGCGAGGGCAGCGAATCCATTCCGCCCACGGCGAAGACCACGGCACCGGCCCGCGGTACCGCCGCCCAGACCCGCGGGTCACCGATCAACGCCCAGTAGGCGTCTCGGCAGGTCCAGCCGATCCGGGCGACGAGTTCGACATCCCAATCGAGTTCGGCCGCCACCAGATTCGGCCAGATACGTGGATGGTCGGCGGGCAGGCCGCCCTCGGGGCCGAAATAGGACAGCGAATCGGCGATCACCAGCAGTACCGGTCGCGGGTCACCGTGATCCGCGGATCCGGTGGGGGCCGCGGGATCCGTCGTGACCTCCGCGTCCGGCGTAATGCGTGGCGTGGCACCCGGCCGCGCGACCGCACCCGTGTCCGGGCCGGCCGTTTCCGGTTCGCCACCCGGATCGGGCGCGTGTGTACCCGCGGACGTGGATGTCACTGCGGAATCCTCCTGGGTCAGACAGCCTTCCGGACGTCGTCGTCCTCGGCGGCTCCGGTGTCGTCGGCGGCGCCGTCCGCCCGTGTGGGGGCCGGGCCGAACAGGGCGTCCGGTAGGGCTCGCTCAGGTTTCGCGGATACCTTCTGGAACAGTTCGTCCGGTATCTGGCGGTTCAGGTCTTCAGATGACATCGGGTGCTACTTTCGCCGCTGCGTTCCACACATCGAGACGCCAGCCGGGCCGGTCCGGGCTCGGGCCGTGGCTGCTCAGCTGCACCCAGCTGGCATTGGCCAGGCCACCGAGGGCCGGCCAGTTCCGAGGCGGCAGATCGAGCAGCGCGGCCGTGAGCGCGGCGATCAGCCCGCCGTGCGCCACGAGAATCATAGTGGCGCCGGGCCAATCCTGCCGCTCGTCGAACAACTCCTGTACCACCGGCAGTGCGCGAGCACCGACCTCCAGTTTGGATTCCCCACCGGGCGGGGTGAAGGTGGCGTCCATCCGCCACTCCAGCCGCGCACCGGGGTAGAGGGAATCGACCTCGACATCGCCCATCCCCTGCCAATCCCCGAGGTGGGTCTCCCGCAGCCGGGGTTCCCGCACCACGTCGAGTCCGGAATGTTCCGACAGGGCCAGCGCGGTGTCGTAGGCACGGCGCAGATCGGAGGAGATCAAGCCGACGGCCTTGTGGGAGACCAGTTCCCGCGCCGCCTCTTTCGCCTGCCGTCGGCCCAGATCGGTGAGATCGGTGTCGATCTGTCCCTGCATCCGGTCGTTGGCGTTCCATTCGGTCTGCCCGTGGCGCAACAGGATCAGGGTGCGCACACCGGTTTTCTGTCTCACTCGGTTTCTCCAGCACTTTCGTCTCCGGCGGCCGGTGGCGCGCCGTGTCCACCCGGCATGGGCGAGGGCCCTGCGTGGTCGCGCTCCGCTACCTCCGCCGGGCCCGACTCGCTCATACCGATCCCCTCGACCGGAACGACGGGGCAGTCTTTCCACAACCGTTCCAGCGCATAGAAATTACGTTCGTCGTTGTGCTGGATGTGTACCACCACGTCGACGTAGTCCAAGAGCGCCCAACGGCCCTCGCGCGTCCCTTCCCGGCGTACCGGTTTGTGACCGGCCGCGCGCAGTTTCTCTTCGACATTATCGACGATTGCGTTGACTTGGCGCTCGTTCGGCGCCGAAGCGATCACGAAGCAATCCGTGATCACGAGTTGTTCGGAGACATCCAGCACCACCACATCGGCGGCCAGCTTCTCGTCCGCGGCCAGCGCGGCGACGGTCGCCATCCGCACCGCCTCCTCGGTCGCGCTCATGCTGCTACCTCCGGGCACGAGCGCCGCACGCCCTCCGTGGTTACGCAAGCTGCCGCCTCCGGGCGTCCGCCGCTCATGCCAGCACCTCGTTCACGTTTCCATCACCTTCCGCTCGAGCGGGCACGTAGAGATGCCGCTTCGATATGTACTGCACGACCCCGTCCGGTACGAGATACCAGACCGGCCGCCCCTCGGCCGCGCGACGGCGGCATTCACTCGACGAGATGGCCAGTGCGGGGACCTCGATCATGGTGACCGCGTCGTCGGGCATACCTCGCAGATGGTCGGCGAGATGGTCGATGTTCAGCTCGTACCCCGGCCGGCTGACCCCCACGAATTTCGCCAGCTCGAACAGTTCGGCCCAATCCTGCCAGGTGAGGATGCTGGCCAGCGCGTCGGCCCCGGTGATGAAGTACAACTCCGCGCCCGGGTGCTGGGCGTGTAGATCACGCAGGGTGTCGACGGTGTAGGTCACCTTGCTCCGGTCCACATCCGCCCGGCTCACCGAGAAACGCGGGTTGGAGGCGGTGGCGATCACCGTCATGAGATACCGGTCCTCGGCCGGGCTGACCTGGCGATCGGTCTTCTGCCACGGCTGTCCGGTGGGCACGAAGACCACCTCGTCGAGGTCGAACCGGTGCGCGACCTCACTGGCCGCGACCAGGTGTCCGTGGTGGATGGGGTCGAAGGTGCCACCCATCACACCCAGCTTGCGTCCACCCCGGCCCGTTCCGTGCATGAGTGTCGAGCTTAACGGTGGGGTCGCGACGGGTTCCGGTCAGACCGGTAGCAACCGCGAGACCACAGCCGTGAGCTGCGCCGCCGAGCGGCATTCGTGCATTTCGATGACCTGCTGATACCGGTCGGCGGCCGAATCCCCGGATCCCCAGTTGGTGCGCGGTTCCGGATTCAGCCAGTGCGCGTGCTTGGCGACCTCGACCAGCCGGCGCAGGGTGGCCGTCTCGGGATCGCGGTAGTTGGTGCGGGCATCGCCCAGGATCAACAGGGAACTGCGGCTGGTGACGGCGTCGGGAAACTCCTCGGCGAAGCTCGTGAGCGCGCTGCCGTAATCGGAGTGACCGGTGAAGTCGACGATATCGGCCTCGGCGAAGATCCGCTGCATCGCTTCGTCGAGCTGGGTGTGCGGATCCAAGAACCTGGTCACCTCGTCGGTGTGATCGACGAAGGCGAAGATCCGGACCTTCGAGAACTGCTCACGCAACGCGCTCACCAGCAGCAGGGTGAAATTGCTGAAACCCGCGACCGAGCCGGACACATCGCAGAGCAGGACCAGCTCGGGCCGGCCGGGCCGGGGTTTGCGGTTCACCAGATCGATCGGTACCCCACCGGTGGACATGGACTTGCGCAGGGTTTTGCGCAGATCGATCTCGCCGCGTCTGGCATGCCGGCGGCGCACCGCCAGCCGCGACGCCAGGATCCGGGCCAGTCGCTGCGTGCTGCGCCGCAGTTCGGCCAGCTCCGCCTGCGAGGCACGCAGGAAATCCACTTCCTCGGCCTGCCGCGGGACCCCGTAGGAGGCGACCCGCTCCTTGCCGATTCGTTCGGCGACCCGGCGACGGGTCTCGGCCTCCACGGTGCGCCGGAACTTCTCGATGCGGGCGCGGGCGGCCCGGCGCGCGATCTCGGTATCGAAATCGCTCATACCGGGCGTGGCCATGGCGGCCAGGATCTGCGCGAGCAGCGTCTGCGGCTGCACCTCCTTCAACGCCTGATACGACGAGAAGGACGCGCCGCGCGCCGACCGGTACTGCCCCAGCTGTTCGACCAGCTGCGCGGCCATCAGCGCCTGCTGCTGACCCGAGCCCTCGTCGGCGAGCATCTCGGCCAGCATGCGCCGCAACTCGGGGATGTCGACCCCGCCGTCGTCGCGGTACGGGATCTCGGCCGCCGCGGCGGCGGTACGGTCACCGATGGCCACCGGGAACCACAGGTCGAAGAGTCCGTCGTAGGTGCCGCGATGGGTGGTGCGCCGCAACAGCGCGCAGGCCAGCCCCTCGCGGACCGACTCCCGGTCCAGCAGATCGAGCACCGACAGCACCCGGCCCGCGTCCACCGTCTCCGACGGGCCCACGGGTATCCCGCGCGCCCGCAGCGCCTCCACGAAAGCGACCAGATGCCCCGGCAGACCGTGCGGGGCGAGAGGCTGGTCGTCGGTGGCCACCACGGTCAGGCCGGTTTCAGATCGGCCAGCGCCCGCTGGTGGTCGCTGCGGTGTTTGAGCACCACACCCAGCGTTTCCCGGACGGTGGCGTCGTCGAGCTCGGTATGGCCGAGGGCGAGCAGGGTGCGGGCCCAGTCGATGGATTCGGCGACCGAGGGCAGTTTCTTCAACTGCATACCGCGCAGTACGTGCACGATCCGCACCAGCTGGGTCGCCACCGCCTCGGGTAGTTCCGGAACCCGGCTCGCGAGGATGCGCCGTTCGAGATCCTCGTCCGGGAAATCCAGGTGCAGATAGAGGCAGCGCCGCTTGAGTGCCTCGGACAGCTCACGGGTGGCGTTGGAGGTGAGGACCACGAACGGGGTCCGGGTCGCGGTGATGGTACCCAGCTCCGGCACGGTCACCGCGAAATCGCTCAGCACCTCGAGCAGCAGGCCTTCGATCTCCACATCGGCTTTGTCTGTCTCGTCGATGAGCAGGACCGTCGGGTCGGTCCGCCGGATGGCGGTGAGCAGGGGCCGCGACAGCAGGAATTCCTCGGTGAACACATCCGATTTGGTCTCGGCCCAGTCGTTCTCGCCGGCCGCCTGGATCCGCAGGATCTGTTTGGCGTGATTCCACTCGTAGAGCGCCCGTGCCTCGTCCACGCCCTCGTAGCACTGCAACCGCACCAGTTCGGCGTTCGCCGTCTGCGCCACCGCCCGGGCCAGTTCGGTTTTACCGACACCCGCCGGGCCTTCGATGAGCAGTGGTTTGCCGAGCCGGTCGGCCAGGAAGACCGAAGTCGCGGTGGCCTTGTCGGCCAAATAGCCGGTCTCGGCGAGGCGGTGCGCCACATCGTCGACCGATGCGAAGATCGGCTCCTGAACCGGCGGGGTGGGGGTACTCGCGGGCTCCATCGGGCCGTCCTTCCGTCGAACTCTCGCACCCCACGCTACCGGTCGGTTACGCGCGTGGCGTCGTCCCCCGGGGCCGAGAGACCGGCGCCACGGGGGCCCGCACCGGATGATCGACTTCGAAGACCCGGCGGCCGGGCGGCAGGACCACACGAGGCCCGCGTGCCCGGCCGCCGAGCCGGGTCAGACGGGCCGGACCTGCCCCGAACCGCGCACGACCCACTTCGAGGAGGTGAGTTCCGGCAACCCCATCGGGCCGCGGGCGTGCAGCTTCTGGGTGGAGATGCCGATCTCGGCACCGAAACCGAACTGTTCGCCGTCGGTGAAGGCGGTGGAGGCGTTCACCATGACCGCCGCCGCGTCCACCCGGCGCGAGAATTCGTCGGCCGCGGCCAGTTCACCGGTGACGATGGCCTCGGTGTGCCCGGTGCCCCAGGTGTTGATGTGTTCGATCGCGGTGTCCAGATCGTCGACGATCTTCACCGCGATATCGAGGGTCAGGTACTCCTCGCCCCAGTCCTTGTCGGTGGCCGGGACCATCCCGTCGAGATCGCCGTGCAGGGTGACGCCCTTGTCGGCGAGCGCCTTGCTCAGCCGCGGCAGCGCGGTCTCGGCGATGGCCGCGTCGATCAGGACCGTCTCGGCCGCATTGCACACACTGGGGCGGCGGGTCTTGGCGTTGATCAGGATCTCCTCGGCCATATCCAGATCGGCGCCGGAGTGCACGTAGACGTGGCAGTTGCCGGTACCCGTTTCGATGGTAGGGACCTGGGCGTCGCGCACCACCGCGTTGATCAGGCCCGCGCCGCCGCGCGGAATGACCACATCCACCAGGCCCCGGGCCTGGATCAGATGGGTCACGCTGGATCGATCCGAGCTCGGCAGCAGCTGGACCGCGTCGGCCGGGATGCCGACCCCGCTCAGCGCGTCGCGCAGCACGGCGACCAGCGCCGCGTTCGACCGCGCCGCCGACGACGAGCCACGCAGCAATGCCGCGTTCCCGGACTTCAGCGCCAGCCCGAACGCGTCGACGGTGACATTCGGCCGCGCCTCGTAGACCATGCCGACCACGCCGAGCGGTACCCGGATCTGGCGGATCTCCAGTCCGTTCGGCAGCGTCGACCCGCGCTCCACGACGCCCACCGGATCGGGCAGCCCGGCCACCTGGCGCAGCCCCGAGGCGATGCCGTCGATCCGGTCCTCGGTCAGCCGCAGCCGATCCAGCAGCGAGTCCTCGGTGCCGGCCGCTTTCGCCGCGACCAGGTCTTCGCCGTTGGCCTCCAGCACGGTGCCGGCGGCGGCGAGCAATGCGTCCGCGGCGGCGTGCAGCGCCTCGTTCTTCCGGTCTGTGGTGAGCTGGGCGAGGACCCGGGAAGCGACCCGCGCCCGGCGGGCGGCCTCGTGCACGGCCGCGCGCATATCGAACTCAGCGGTGGTCTCTACCGTCATGGCCTACAGCCTACGCACCGGAAAAATCGGTTCTACCGGCACTCACCACGCTAGGTTCTCCCCGTGACCACTCCACTGATCGCTGTACTCGGCAGTATCAACATGGATCTGGTGACCACCACCGAGCACCGGCCCGCACCCGGCGAAACGGTCCTGGGCCACGGGTTCACCATGGTGCCCGGCGGGAAGGGCGCCAACCAGGCGGTCGCGGCGAGCCGGGCGGGTGGCCAGGTGATGTTCCTCGGCGCGATCGGCACCGATGTCTTCGCGCCGCGGCTGCGCGCGGTGCTGACCGGGTCCGGGGTCGACACCACCGGGCTGCGCACGATCGAGGGCCCCAGCGGGATCGCCTCGATCGTCGTCGATACCGCGGGCGAGAACTCGATCATCGTGGTGGGCGGCGCCAATGCCGCGCTGCGCGGCCTGCGCGCCGGCGATCTCGCTGCCGTCGCCGCGGCCGATATCCTGCTGTGCCAGCTCGAGGTCCCGATCCCGACCATCGACGAAGCGGTGCGGCACGCCCGGGACAACGACACCACCGTGATACTCAATCCCTCCCCGGCGCAGCGTCTTCCGGCGGAGTTGTGGAGCCGGGTGGATGTGGCGGTGGTGAACCGGGGCGAGGCCGAGGACCTGGGCGGCGCGCTCGACCGGGTGCCGCATCTGGTGGTCACGCTCGGCGCGGACGGCGCGCGCCATCGAGGGCCGGACGGCACGCAGATCTCCGTCGCCGGACCGGCCGTCGATGTCGTCGACACCACCGGCGCGGGTGACACCTTCACCGGCGCCCTGGCCGTCCGCTGGTCGCGGGGCCCGGCCGAGGCACTGCGTTTCGCGTGCGCCGCGGGGGCGCTGGCCACCACCGTGCTGGGCGCCAGCGCCGCCATTCCGTCGCGTGCCGATATCGAGGCCGCCCTGGCCGCCGGGTAGGGCGGATCTCCCGCGCGAGACGTCTCCACTCCCGTCGCCGGTGGCGCACACCGCGGGCGCGGACAACCCGCCGGCACCCACCCGGAAATTCGATCGCCTCCCCGTATCCGGCGGCCTACCGTGGAATTACGGCGGCGGATATCGGTCCGCCCCGGAGGGAAGGAACGAGACGATGTTTCCCGTCGAGCTGTCCGGCACCCGGGCACGGACGTTGATGTGGGCCCACGAGCACGATATCGAGGCGCAGGCGCTGCAACAGCTGCGCAATATCGCCCGGTTGGAATGGGTCCACGGCGTCCGGGTCATGCCGGATGTGCACCTCGGGAAAGGCGCCACGGTCGGTTCGGTGATCGCCATGCGCGACGCCGTCGCCCCGGCCGCGGTGGGTGTGGACATCGGTTGCGGGATGGAGAGCGTCCGCACCGATCTCACCGCCGCCGACCTCCCCGACGATCTGCGCGCCCTGCGATCGGCGATCGAGGCGGCGGTGCCGGTCGGTTTCGCCGCCCATCAGCACCCGGTGCCGGTGAACAAGCTGGCGCCCGGACCGTCCGGAGTCGCCACCGCGACCCTGCGCACCGGCTGGGACCGGTTCTGGTCGGCATTCGGCGATCTCGACGATGCCGTGGCGTCGCGGGAGTCCAAGGCGCACAAGCAGATGGGTTCGCTCGGCGGCGGCAACCACTTCATAGAAGTGTGCCTGGACCAGGACGATCAGGTCTGGATCCTGCTGCATTCGGGGAGCCGCAATATCGGCAAGGAACTGGCCGAACGGCATATGGCGGTGGCGCGCAAGCTGCCGCACAACCAGAACCTGGTCGATCGCGATCTGGCGGTATTCCTGGCGAACACTTCGGAAATGGCCGCCTACCGGCACGACCTGACCTGGGCCCAGGAGTACGCGGCGCGTAACCGCGCGGTGATGCTGGCGCTGGTGTGCGAGGCGGTGCGCACGCAGTTCCCGACCCGGGACGTCCGATTCGATACCTCCATCAGCTGCCACCACAACTACGTGGCGGAGGAGAAGATCGACGGTGTGCCCATGCTGGTCACCCGTAAGGGCGCGGTGCGGGCGGGAGCGGGCGATATGGCGCTCATACCCGGCTCGATGGGCACGCGATCCTATGTGGTGCGCGGTAAGGGCAATCCGGATTCGTTCCAGTCCGCGTCCCACGGCGCCGGCCGCCGGATGAGCCGTAACGCGGCCAAGCGGCAGTTCAGCGTCGCGGATCTGATCGCGCAGACCGAGGGTGTGGAGTCGCGGAAGGACGCGGGTGTGGTGGACGAGATCCCGGCCGCGTACAAGAACATCGACGAGGTGATCGAGGCGCAGCGCGATCTGGTCGATGTGGTGGCGACACTGCGGCAGGTGCTGTGCGTGAAGGGTTGAGGTCGCGGTGAGCGGGCTGAGGTCGCAGTGAGCGCGGAGCCGATCCGCGGTGCCGGTATGCCCGGGAGGTCGCGGTGGTGGCACCGGACCGGACGGCGGACGCGTCCGGGTAGCGGCGGGAGCGATGTCCGGCGCCCGGGGTACCGGACGCGGCGGCGGTCCGGACAGCGCTCCCGGACGATCGCGCCGTCACCGCCGGACGCGGCGGCGGTCCGGAGAGCGCGCACCTACGATCCCGCATCCGCTCCGCCGCCGCTGCCACCCGGGGGATCGTGCGGCGGGGTCATCGGCCGACCTCGGCCGGGTAGTCCACGCCGGTGCAGCAGCGCCACGGCGATCCCGGCCCCCGCCGGCAGGACGCCGATCGACAACACCACCCCGCTCGACAGCCAGGTGTGCAGCGCGCGGGCGAGGTCGGCGGGCAGGCCGGGCAGCGACGAGATCAGCCGATAGGTCTGTCCCGGCGCGGCGATCCGGACGGCGGCCGACACCGCGCCGCAGAGCAGCCCGGCGGTCACCGTCGCAGGTTCACCGACCACTACGCCTTCCGGCGAACCGGATGCCCCACCGCCGAGAGCAGTGGCCGCCGAAGGATTGTGCGCACTACGGCACAGCTACGTATTGACTAGTTATCATCCGATGCATACCATCGAGTTGTTATCAGTCGATAACCACAGGCTCTGCCCGGCGCCGCGGCACCGGACAACCGACTCCCGCCTCGGAGGAACCGCATGTTCGACACCCTGATGCTGTTCGTGGTCCCCACGCTGGTCCTGCGGCTACTCGGCCGGATCGGCGTCCGTCGCTTCGACACCTGGCGGGTCAGCGCCGCGCACGGACTGGCGTTCCTGTTCACCATGACCGGGCTGGCTCATTTCATGCCCGACTCGGTCACCGTGATGCCCGGCCACGCCGACCTGACGGCCATGGTTCCGTCCTTTGTCCCGTTCGCCGACTTCGCGGTCTACGCCACCGGCGTCCTGGAACTGGCCGGTGCCGTGGGGTTGGTGGCGACCGCCACCCGCCGCTGGGCCGGTCTGGGTCTCGCGGCCCTGCTCGTGATCATGATTCCGGCGAATATCCATGCCGCGCTGAACGACATTCCGCTCAACGGCGAAGCGGCGACGCCGCTGTGGTTCCGGATCCCCGAGCAGATCGTGTACTTCACCCTCGCCCTTTGGGTGGGTGGAGTTCTGCCCGCGGTACGCCGGGAGCGGCGCGCCGAGCGGTCACTCGTGGCCACGGCGCGCTGACCCGCCGATCCGGCCCCGTTCCCGCCCGGCATTCCGCGGGAACGGGGCCTTTCGCCCAAAAGATCAGCCCTGCTGGGTGGGTACCAGGACCAATTCGGCCACATTCAGCCGCGCCGGTACCGAGGTGGCGAACGCGATCGTGTCCGCGATGTCCCCCGGTTCCAGGATCGTGAACGCCGAACGCCACTGTGCCAGCTGGGCCTGCTGCTTCTCATCGCGCATGCCCGCGCCGAGTTCGGTGGCCACGAAACCGGGTTCCACGTTCTTCACCCGGACACCCCGGGGACCGAATTCGGCGCGCAGGTTGCGGGTCAGGTGCGCGACCGCGGCCTTGGTGGCGCAGTACACGGCGTATTCGGGGAACACGGCATGCCCGCCGACCGATCCCACCAGCACCAGATCGGCCCGGTGGCCCTCCCCGGCGGCGGCGAGCAGATCATCGATGAAGGCCCGCGCGGTGTGGAGCAGCCCGGTCACATTGGTCCCGACCATCTGATCCCACTCCTCGACCTCGGCCGCTTCGAAGGGCGCCCCGAGCATCACGCCCGCATTCGCCACGACCAGATCGACCGGTCCCAGCGCCGCCCGCACCGCGGCGGCGGCATCGCGCACCGAATCCCGATCGGTCACATCGGCGACCACCGCGATCGCGCCACCGCCGAGTTCGGCGGCCAATTCTTCGATGCGCTCCTTGCGGCGGCCCAGCACGGCGACCCGCGCGCCGTCCGCGGCGAGCCGGCGCGCGGTCGCGGCGCCGATCCCGCTGGAAGCTCCGGTGACCACGGCCACCCGTCCGTTCGCATTCTCGTTGTTCGTCATGACCTCGAGCCTCGGCCCGGACCGGGTGCGCTGCCAGGTCGCGGACTTCCTGGTAGTCACAGGGCCACCCGGCACGCGGGGCCCGCCCCTACCCTGGAGCACATGCATTCGGACAACCGCCTGGGCGCCTTCTTGCGCGCCCGCCGTGAACTGGTCCGGCCGGAGGATTTCGGGCTGCCCGGTGGCGGGCAGCGGCGGGTCGCCGGACTGCGGCGGGAGGAGATCGCGTTGCTGGCGGGGGTGAGCGCGGACTATTACATCCGGCTCGAACAGGGGCGGGACAAACATCCGTCGGAACAGGTGGTCACCGCCCTGGCCCGGGTGTTCGCGCTGGACGAGGAAGGCACCGCGCACCTGCGCGAGCTGGCCCGGCCGGCGCCGGCCCGGCCGAAGCGACCCCGCCGGCCCGAACGCGTGGCGCCCGGCCTGTTGCGGCTCATGGATCTGTGGGCGCGGACACCGGCCCTGGTCCTGGGGCGCAACCTCGATGTCCTCGCGGCCAATCCACTGGCCGTCGCGGTGAACGCGTGCTCGGTCCCCGGGATCAACCAGGTGCGGATGGTCTTCCTCGACCCCCGGGCGCGCGATGTGTACCCCGAGTGGGACTCGATCGCCGCGGATACGGTCGCCAGTCTGCGCGCGGCCGCGGGCACCGATCTCGACGATCCGCAATTGACCGAACTCGTCGGCGAACTCTCGCTCAAGAGCGAGGATTTCCGGCAATTGTGGGCCCGGCACGATGTGCGCACCAAAACCGCCGGGACTAAAAGATCAGTTCAGAATGAGCTTCCGGAGGCATATGACCGAGCAGGCCAGGCTCAGTAGTGCTTGGTGGATGTCGGCGCGCCGTTCGTAGCGGGT
>NZ_JBEXLL010000030.1:0-69480 GCF_040609955.1 Nocardia sp. NPDC004568 | reverse complement strand
GCTCCGCACGATAGAAACGCCCCGCAACCAGCCCGAACAGATCATCCAGCCCAGCCACCCACGCAGCCAGGTCCTCGCCCATCGACACGACGAAAGAACATACCGCACAACATAACCAAGTGCGGCTGGAGTACTAGTACTGCAACGGCATTTTCAGTGGTGGGGTGCTGGTAGATGTTGCTTGTGGTGTTGGATCATGTTGTGGCCGAGTTGGATTCGTTGATGTCGCGGATTGGGGGCCGGTTCGGGCGGTGGAGCCGCGGGCGCGGGCGCGGGAGTATGTGTCGGGCCTTGTAGCGGGTTTGGAGCGCAAGAACGGGTGGAGGGTGTCCGAGCATGCCGGTGCGGTGTGCCCGGACGGGATTCAGCGGCTGTTGCGTACGGGCGGGTGGGATGTGGACGGGGTCCGCGACGACTTGCGCGAGTACGTGGTCGAGCATCTGG
This sequence comes from Nocardia sp. NPDC004568, assembly GCF_040609955.1. NCBI lineage: Bacteria > Bacillati > Actinomycetota > Actinomycetes > Mycobacteriales > Nocardiaceae > Nocardia > Nocardia sp. NPDC004568. The sequence continues at coordinate 69,036 of NZ_JBEXLL010000030.1, read as the reverse complement.
GTGATCGCGCGGGTGTGTTGATGTGCGACGAAACGGGTTTCGTCAAGAAGGGCGGGCGTTCGGCAGGGGTGCAGCGGCAGTACTCGGGTACGGCCGGGCGCACCGAGAATTGTCAGATCGGCACGTTCCTGGCCTACGCTTCGCCACGCGGGCATGCGCTGATCGACCGAGAACTGTATATCCCGCAGTCCTGGATCGATGACCGCGACCGGTGCCGGGTCGCGGGTATCCCCGACGAGGTCGAGTTCGCGACCAAGCCGCGTCAGGCCATCGCGATGCTGGAGCGGGCGCTGGCGGCGGGGGTGCCGTTTTCGTGGTTCACCGCCGACGAGGCCTGTGGTCAGGCTGGGTACCTGCGCGAGTGGCTCGAGGACCGCGGTGTGTCGTATGTGATGGCCACACGCTGTGACCACGCGATGACCACCCGCGCCGACGGCGTCGCGCGTGCCGACACGCTGATCGGGGAGCTGCCCGCGAGACGGTGGCAGCGGTTGTCGGTCGGCGCCGGGGCGCACGGGCCACGCGAATACGACTGGGCGTGCCGGCAGATCGACGGGACCTGGAAATGCGGGCGCGGGCATTGGTTGGTGGGGCGTCGCTCGCTGACTCCCAACAGTAAGGGCGAATACGAGATCGCCCATTACATCTGCCACGGCCCGGCCCGTTCGCGGCTGGTCGATCTGGCCTGGGTTGCGGGGTCCCGCTGGCACGTGGAAGAGGCGTTCCAGCAGGCCAAGGGCGAGGCCGGGCTCGGATCACTACCAGGTCCGCACCTGGCGGGCCTGGTACGCCCACATCACCCTGTCGATGCTCGCCCTGGCCTGGCTGGCCGTGTCGAAAACAGCTGCTGCAAAAGGGGAACCAACAACCTCGACGAGGGCATGATCGCACTCACGCTACCGGAGATCCGCCGCCTACTGATCGCGTTCATACTGACTCCACGCCAGGTCGCTGATCACATCTGGGCCGGGTCGAACTGGCGGCGACGCCGCCAGCACCAAGCCCGGCTATTGCACTACCGGCGGCGCGGCCACCCACTGGCATAGGTGTCGGCACCAACGCATCAGACGGCCTCCAACTGCTGCAACAGCCCATGCATGTCGAGTTGACCGTAATGCTCGACCAACCGGCCCTTGTCGAAGCGGTCGATGTGAATGACACCTACCGACACAGTCTTGCCAGTCGGCGCCAGATCAACGAAGGACCCGCTATGAGTGCCTGTGAATCGGCACCGCGTCACACACCGCTCATGATCGATCAATATGTCCTCGATGACATGCCGACCGTCGGGAAACCCCCGGTAGAACGCTTCTTGGTTCCGCCGCCACTGCGCCAGACCCATCGCGGACCCGCTACCGACCTGAACCACCAACCCCGGCGAAACCAACCCGTCGAGCCTCGACCAGTCCTGAGCATCCAACGCCGCATACAACCGACGCCCAACCAGCGCGATGTCGTACTCATTCTCATCCACGACCATCACGGTATTCACCCCACCCTGCGATGGCCACAGCCCATCGACCAGCGCTGCCGTTGCAGTACTAGTCGAGAGTCTGTCTGTGTCCTCCGGCGAGTGCGCTCCGCCGGCCGTCGAGGGAGAGGACGAATCGTCCCCCGATCTGCTCCACGGGGACCGAGAGCCGGTGCGTGATGTTCGGGAGGACTCCGGGTCCTTTGTCGGGGTCCAGTGGCACCGCAGTGCTCGGACGGTATCCAGGACGAGGTTCGGTTGCCGCTTCCACTCCGGAAGCCGGTCGATGAGCGCCAGGATCTCGGAGTCGCCGGCCATGCCCGAACCGAGTGGTTCATAGCCGACCGCGGACCCATGCGCTTACCTGCGATTCGTGCGAATCGCAGGTACCTCTGTGCTGGGTCACAGTGGTGGGCGCAGAGGGGTTCGAACCCCCGACCGCTGGTGTGTAAAACCAGAGCTCTACCGCTGAGCTATACGCCCGGGTCCCCCCGGAGTGTGTCCGGGGGGAACGGTCTATGAATCTAGCGCGGCGAGCGCTTTCTCCCAAGCCGCCTGGTCACGGGGCTCTCCGGGGCCGTTCATCTCCGCGAAACGGATGGTTCCCTCGCGGTCCACCACGAAGGTGCCGCGGTTGGCGAAACCCGTCACGTCGTTGAAGACGCCGTACTGCTGGGCCACCGCGCCGTGCGGCCAGAAGTCCGACAGCAGCGGGAAGGTGTAGCCCTGTTCGGCCGCCCAGATCTTGTGGGTGGGCGGCGGGCCCACCGAGATCGCGAGGATCTCGGTGTTGTCGTTCTGGAATCGCGGCAGTTCGTCGCGGACCTTGCAGAGCTCGCCCTGGCAGATGCCGGTGAAGGCGAGCGGGTAGAACACGATCAGGACGTTCTTCTCGCCGCGGTAGTCCGACAGCGAGACTTCCTGATTGTTCTGGTCCTTGAGGGTGAACTCCGGTGCCTGGGCACCGACCTCGAGGGGCATGAGGATCCTCCAAATCTCGGGTTCGCGCACCCCGGCCCGTGGGGTGCGCGGAAACAGCTGTGGGTGGCTCAGCGCTGCTTGGTGGGGGCCTTGGGCTGCACCAGCCGGCTGGCCGACCATTCACCGAGTTTGATGGCCGAGGTCTGGGTGAGACCGGCGGTAGGGGCGGCCTCGGCGATCTCACTGGGATCGACATGGCCGTCGTTACCGGTCTTGGGGGTGAGCACCCAGATGAAGCCGTCGTCGGCGAGTGGGCCGATCGCCTCCATCAACTCGTCGACGAGGTCCCCGTCACCGTCCCGCCACCAGAGCAGGACGACATCGATGACCTCGTCGGAGTCCTCGTCCAGCAGTTCACTGCCGGAGGTCTCCTCGACGTCGGCCCGGAGGTCGTCGTTGGTGTCCTCGTCCCAACCCAGCTCCTGGACAACCATGCCGTGGGTGATGCCAAGCTTCTGAGCGAAATTCTGATCGTCCGCCGCGGCGACCACGGTGGCGTCCTCCTCAACTCCCGACTACAGATATCTGCAAGCGAACATGGTTATCGGCCCTAACGCAAGCCGATCGGGTGGATCGAATTTTCTATGTCGTCCGAAACCGCTGGTGACGGGCGATCCGGGTTACTTGGGGCAGGCATCGCGGACCGCGTTGCGCGCGTCGTTGACGCGCTTGCTGGCATCGTTGAGCGGTCCCACCGGGGAGGTGTAGGTCATCTCCCGGGTGGCCTGGGCGAGGGCCCGGGCCGAGTCGACATAGGCGACGAACTTGATCCGCAACTCCTCGGGCAGCTGGGCGCCCGCGGTGTTCACGCCGCTCTCGACCTGTTTGGCGGCGTCCTCGAGCGCGGTGACGGCGCCGTCGCGTTTGGCGTCGTAGTCGGGGGAATTGTCGTCGTGGGCGTCGACGAACTCGTTGTACCTGCTCACCCCGACACCCGTGGTGCCGGGGAAGAGGGTGCAGTTGTCGGAGATGGCCTTGTCGCGGGCGGCTGCGATCTGTGAGGAAGTGGCGGCGGCGGACGAGGACGAGGCATATTCGCGATAGGAGGTCGCCTCGGCGGCGTTCGGCGTCGCGATACCTTCGACCTGCTGTGCGCAACCGGCGACGGCGGCGCCTGCGACCAGGGCCGTCGCGGCGCACACCAGCCCGAACCGGCGCGGGTCCAGCCCTTCCATCGTCCTCCCGACTCCTCGGTAACCGCAGTGAGACGTGCCTGTCGAACGGTACTGGATCGGCGGCTGACATGATGATGTGGGACGTGCCACGCGAGTGCGCGGGCACGCCCGGAATAGTCGTCACGAGTGATCCGCACACCAGCGGGCCATTCGGGGTCACCGCAGCCATCAGCTCGACCACCCCCTGTACGAGGAGCAGTTTTGACCGATCTGATCCACTCTGGCGTCCCGGCGGAATCCGCTGTGCCGGGTTCCGCTCCCACCCCTCGCGACGCCAACGGCTCGCCCGCCGGTGGCCGAGTCCGCGTGATTCGTGAAGGAGTGGCGTCTTACCTACCGGATATAGATCCGGAGGAAACCAGCGAATGGCTCGAGTCGTTCGACGAGATGCTCGAGCGCGAAGGCCCCGGCCGGGCCCGCTATCTGATGCTCCGGATGCTCGAACGCGCCGGTGAGCGGCGGGTCTCCATTCCTTCGCTGACGTCCACCGATTACGTCAACACCATTCCGACCGAGAACGAGCCCTGGTTCCCCGGCGACGAGGAGACCGAGCGGCGCTTCCGGGCCTGGATCCGCTGGAACGCGGCGATCATGGTGCACCGCGCGCAGCGCCCGGGTATCGGCGTCGGCGGGCACATCTCGACCTACGCGTCGTCGGCGGCGCTCTACGAGGTCGGGTTCAACCACTTCTTCCGCGGCAAGGACCATCCCGGCGGTGGCGATTCGATCTTCATCCAGGGTCACGCCTCGCCCGGTATCTATGCGCGCGCCTTCCTCGAGGGCCGGCTGAGCACCGATCAGCTCGACGGCTTCCGCCAGGAGTACAGCCACGGCGGCCTCGGCAAGGGCCTGCCGTCGTATCCGCATCCGCGGCTGCTGAGCGATTTCTGGGAATTCCCGACGGTATCGATGGGCCTGGGCCCGATGAACGCCATCTACCAGGCGCGGTTCAACCACTACCTGCACGATCGCGGCATCAAGGACACCTCCGATCAGCACGTGTGGGCGTTCCTCGGCGACGGCGAGATGGACGAACCCGAATCGCGCGGTCTCGCCCACGTGGCGGCCATGGAGGGCCTGGACAACCTGACCTTCGTGGTGAACTGCAACCTGCAGCGCCTCGACGGCCCGGTCCGCGGTAACGGCAAGATCATCCAGGAACTGGAGTCGTTCTTCCGCGGCGCCGGCTGGAATGTCATCAAGGTGATCTGGGGCCGGGAGTGGGACGCGCTGCTGGGTGCCGACCGCGACGGTGCGCTGGTGAACCTGATGAACAGCACCCCCGACGGCGATTACCAGACCTACAAGGCCAACGATGGTGCCTACGTCCGCGACCATTTCTTCGGCCGCGACCCGCGCACCAAGGCGCTGGTGCAGGATCTGTCCGATCAGGAGATCTGGAACCTCAAGCGCGGCGGGCACGACTACCGCAAGGTGTACGCGGCCTACGCGGCGGCGCTGGCGCACAAGGGCCAGCCGACGGTGATCCTGGCCAAGACCATCAAGGGCTACACCCTCGGCAAGCACTTCGAGGGCCGCAACGCGACCCACCAGATGAAGAAGCTGACCCTGCAGGACCTCAAGGACTTCCGCGACCTGCAGCGGATCCCGATCAGCGATGCCGAGCTGGAGAAGGATCCGTACCTGCCCCCGTACTACCATCCGGGCCCGGAGACCAAGGAGATCCAGTACATGCTGGATCGCCGTAAGGCCCTCGGTGGGTTCCTGCCGGAGCGGCGGACGAACATCGCACCGCTCAAACTGCCCGGCGACGAGGCGTACAAGTCGGTGCGCAAGGGTTCGGGTAAGCAGAACGTGGCGACCACGATGGCGCTGGTGCGGCTGATGAAGGAGCTGCTGCGCGACCCCGAGATCGGCAAGCGCATCGTGCCGATCATCCCGGACGAGGCCCGCACCTTCGGTATGGACTCGTGGTTCCCCTCGCTGAAGATCTACAACCGCAACGGCCAGCTCTACACCTCGGTCGACGCGGAACTGATGCTCGCCTACAAGGAGAGCGCGGTCGGGCAGATCCTGCACGAGGGCATCAACGAGGCCGGTTCCACCGCGTCGTTCACCGCGGTCGGTACCTCCTACGCCACCCACGGCGAGCCGATGATCCCGCTCTACATCTTCTATTCGATGTTCGGATTCCAGCGCACCGGTGACGGGTTGTGGGCCGCGGCCGATCAGCTCGCGCGCGGGTTCGTCCTCGGCGCGACGGCCGGCCGGACCACGCTGACCGGTGAGGGCCTGCAGCACAACGACGGGCATTCGCTGCTGCTGGCGGCCACGAATCCGGCGGTCGTGTCCTACGATCCGGCGTTCTCCTTCGAGATCGCCCATATCGTGCGCGACGGCCTGCGCCGGATGTACGGCGGTACGCCGGGCGTGGACGGGTTCGGTGGGGAGAACATCTTCTACTACCTCACCCTGTACAACGAGCCCTACCAGCAGCCTGCCGAGCCCGAGGACCTCGACGTGGACGGCCTGCTCAAGGGGATCTACTTGTACAAGAAGGGTGGCGCCGGAGTGGTCCGGGCGCAGATCCTGGTCTCCGGTGTCACCGTGCCCGACGGTCTGCGGGCCCAGCAGTTGCTGGCCGACCACTGGGGTGTGGCCGCCGACGTCTGGTCGGTGACCTCCTGGGGCCAGCTGCGCCGGGAGGCCCTCGAACTCGAGATCGAGGCGCTGCACCATCCGGGCGAGGATCCGGGACAGCCCTACGTGGCCCGGGCACTGGCCGGAGCCGAGGGGCCGTTCGTGGCCGCCACCGACTGGATGCGCGCGGTGCCGGACCAGATCCGCAAATGGGTGCCGGGCGATTTCACCACGCTGGGCACCGATGGATTCGGGTTCTCCGATACCCGTCCCGCGGCGCGCCGGGTCTTCAATGTCGACGCGGAATCCATCGTGGTCGCCGCGCTGGCGGGACTGGGCCGGATCGGCAAGCTGGATACGGCGAAGGCCGCCGAGGCCGCCGCCCGGTACCGCATCGACGATGTGTCGGCCGCGCCGGAGTTCACCGCCGGCGGCGCCGGAGACGCGGAGTGACGGCGGTTCGATGATCGAACGCAGACCACCGCGTCCGCGCCGGGTCTCCGAGGGCTCCAGCGAGCACGAGGTGTACCTGCCGACCGGCGCGCTGTCGCCGAACCGGCAGACCCGCGACCCTTTACCGGACACGCTGCTCAAACGCGTCAAGCAGTTCTCCGGGCGGCTGTCCACCGAGGCCGTGGGGTCGATGCAGGACCGGTTGCCGTTCTTCGCCGACCTGGACGCCGCGCAGCGCGCCGGCGTGCAGATGCTGGTGCAGACCGCGGTGGTCAACTTCTTGGAATGGCTCCAGGACCCGGACAGTGATATCCGGTTCAGCCTGGACGCCTTCCAGGTCATCCCGCAGGATCTGGCGCGGCGGCTGACGTTGCGCCAGACCGTGGACATGGTGCGGGTGGCCATGGAGTTCTTCGAACAGTGGCTGCCCGCCCTGGCGCGTAACGACCGGCAGCTGGTCGCGCTCACCGAGGCGGTGCTGCGATACGGGCGCGAGCTCGGTTTCGCGGCCGCCTCGGTGTACGCCAGCGCGGCCGAGTCCCGGGGCGCCTGGGATACCAGGCTGGAGGCGCTGGTGGTGGACGCGGTGGTACGCGGCGACACCGGCCCCGACATGCTCTCCCGGGCGGCCACCCTGAACTGGGACGCGACCGCCCCCGCGACGGTCCTGGTGGGTACGCCGCCGCGGGATCAGGGGGTGTCGGTGGTCGGCGCGGTGCACACCATCGCGGCCCGGCACGGCCGGGCGGCGCTGGCGGTGGTCCAGGGCGCCCGCCTGGTGATGGTGGTGAGCGGCCCCATGGGCGATGCCCTGCACACTTCGCCGTTCATGGCCGATCTGCTCACCGAGGCGTTCTCGGACGGTCCGGTGGTGATCGGGCCGACCACGCGCACGCTGGGGGCCGCGCACAGCAGCGCCCTGGAGGCGCTGGCCGGGATGGAGGCGGTGATCGGCTGGCGGGAGGCTCCGCGCCCGGTCCACGCCATGGAACTACTACCCGAACGGGCGCTACTCGGTGATCGAGCTGCGGTCGACGCGCTCGTCGAGTACCTTGTCCTTCCGTTGGCTTCTGCCGGTTCCGCCCTGGCGGACACCCTGGATGCCTACCTGGAATGCGGCGGTGCGGTCGAAATGTGCGCGCGTCAACTGTACGTTCATCCAAATACTGTCCGGTATCGCCTGAAGCGGATCGGGGAAGTGACCGGTCGTGATCCGATGAATCCGCGGGATGCGTATGTGTTACGAATCGCCGCCACAGTAGGTCGTTTGACACGAACTCGTAACGAATCGTCATCGCAAACCTCACAGGACTCTTTTGTCCCATTGGACAAGGACGGGCTGTAACGCGAACCCCGATTCGGTCGATCCGGACACACCACGCGGGCTTTTGTGGAGACCATACAAAACCAGTCCCAAAGCTCTATTCACGTCGACATCTCGCAAATGCGGTCTCACAGTGTTTTCTTAGGTACGTGATCGCGTTGTTCGCCCCTGGACAGGGCTCTCAGACACCCGGCATGCTCGTGCCCTGGCTCGACCTGCCCGGCGCTCGTGACCGCCTCGCACTGTGGTCGAAGGAATCCGGTCTGGATCTGATCCGGCTCGGCACCGAAGCGACCGCCGAAGAGATCACCGACACCGCCGTGACCCAGCCGCTCGTGGTCGCGGCCGCGCTGCTCGCCTTCGCCGAGATCGGCGATCGGCGGGTGCCGGCCGACACCATCGTGGCCGGCCATTCGGTGGGCGAACTCGCCGCCGCGGCGGTCGCCGGCGTGATCTCCGCCGACCAAGCGGTTACGCTGGCAGCCATCCGCGGTACCGAGATGGCGAAGGCGTGCGCGCTGGAGCCGACCGGTATGTCTGCGGTGCTCGGCGGCGACGAGGCCGCTGTGCTGGCGCGGCTCGACGAACTGGAACTGGTCCCGGCCAACCGCAACGCCACCGGTCAGATCGTGGCGGCGGGGCGCCTGGACGCACTGGCCGAACTGGCCGCGAATCCGCCGGAGAAGGCCCGCGTGCGGGCGCTTCCCGTGGCGGGCGCGTTCCACACCGAGTTCATGGCTCCCGCCCAACAGGCGGTAGCGGCGGCGATCGCCGAGATCACCCCGCACGAGCCGACTCGCCCCTTGCTGTCGAACGCCGACGGCAAGCCGGTCGAGTCCGGCGCGGACGCGGTGGCTAAGCTCGCCGCGCAGGTCACCCGGCCGGTCCGGTGGGATCTGTGCACCGAAACCGTCCGGCAGGCCGGTGTTTCGGCGGTGGCGGAGTTGCCACCGGCGGGAACCCTCGTCGGCATTGCCAAACGGGAGCTCAAAGGCACCCCGAACCTGGCGCTGAAGACCCCGGAGGACATCCCCGGGCTGGCCGAGCTCATGGGCTCCGGCTAGCTTGCCTACGGCCGTGTTTCCGACGAACTCTCGACGGGAGCACGGCACCGAGCGACGTAACCGTGCGTCGTCTCGGCCCGAAGAAATATGTAGAGCCCTACCGAGAAAATTAGAAGGGAGCCACGAAGTGGCCGCTCTGACCCAGGAACAAATCGTCGAGGAACTCGGCAAGATCATCGAAGAGGTTACGGGTATCGAACCCTCCGAGGTGACCGTCGAGAAGTCCTTCGTCGATGACCTGGACATCGACTCGCTGTCCATGGTCGAGATCGCGGTGCAGACCGAGGACAAGTACGGGGTCAAGATCCCGGACGAGGATCTGGCCGGTCTGAAGACCGTCGGCGACGCCGTCGCCTACATCCAGAAGCTCGAGGCGGAGAACGCGGACACCGCCGCCGAGCTCAAGGCCAAGTTCGACAACGCCGAGTAGGGCCGACACCGTGACCACTCCTTCCACCTTGAACGGGAACTTCCCGAACGTCGTCGTCACGAGCCTGGCGGCGTCCACGTCGATCGCGGGTGACGTCGAGGCGACGTGGAAGGGTCTCCTCAACCGCGAGAGCGGAATCGGCCTTCTCGAAGATGACTTCGTCGAGGAGTACAAACTTCCGGTCCGCATCGGCGGCCGTCTCAAAGAACGGCCCGAGCCCTTCTTGGAGAAGGCGGAGCGCCGCAGGATGTCCTACGTCGAACAGCTCGCGGTCGTTCTCGGTCGCAAGGTCTGGTTCGAGGCGGGTAGCCCGGAGGTCGATCTGGACCGGCTCGGTGTGGCCATCGGCACTGGACTGGGTGGCGGTGACGCGCTCATCAGTTCGGTCGACAGTCTGAGGGGCGGCGGCTACCGCAAAGTCTCGCCGTTCGCTGTTCAGATGGTCATGCCGAACGGGCCGTCCGCGTACGTCGGTCTCGAACTGAAGGCCCGGGCGGGAGTGGTCACTCCGGTCTCGGCGTGCTCGTCCGGTTCGGAGGGCATCGCGAATGCATGGCGGATGATCGTCATGGGCGACGCGGACGTGGTCGTCACGGGCGGCGTCGAGGGCTTCATCGATGCGGTACCGATCGCTGCGTTCTCCATGATGCGCGCTATGAGTACCCGCAACGATGATCCGAAGGCCGCCTCACGTCCGTTCGATCAGGATCGCGACGGGTTCGTCTTCGGTGAAGCCGGTGCGCTCATGGTCCTCGAACGCGAGGATCATGCCAGGGCACGTGGTGCCACCATTCACGCCCGGCTGCTCGGTGCGGGAACCACGTCCGACGGGTTCCACCTGGTCGCGCCGGACCCCTCGGGCACCGGCGCGGCCCGGGCCATGACCCGGGCCATGCAGACAGCGGGTCTGGCGAAGCAGGACATCACGCATATCAACGCGCATGCCACCGCCACTCCGATCGGTGACAAGGCGGAGGCGAAGGCGATCCACCAGGCTGTCGGCAATCATCCCTCGGTCTACGCGCCCAAGTCGGCGCTGGGACATTCGATCGGTGCTGTCGGCGCGCTGGAATCGGTACTCACTGTCCTGAGCATCCGGGACGGCCTCGTGCCGCCTACCTTGAACCTGGACAACCAGGATCCCGAGATCGACCTCGACGTGGTGAAGGGCGAAGCCCGCGCGCAGACGATCGAGTACGCGATCAACAATTCGTTCGGTTTCGGTGGGCACAATGTCGCGCTCGCCTTCGGCCGGGCCTGACGGTCCGCCCGAACTGTTCGACGACCCACAGACGGGGCCGCCGGGTTTCTTCCGGGCGGCCCCGTCCGGGCTTCGACACCCAGTGGCCCGCGTTTCAGGGCGCACATTCTCGAGGAGACAACGCGATGACGACTATCGCTCCGGCCCGCCATCAGGAAACTGCGACCGATCCGCGTGATCCCCTCGGGCGGCTCCAGCGCTTCTTCGACCCCGGCACGGTCCTGCCGCTGCACGCACGCGACAAGTCGGGTGTGCTGGCGGCCGTCGGTGAGGTCGACGGCGTGCGCACCGTCGCCTACTGCTCCGATGCCACCGTCATGGGCGGTGCCATGGGCGTGGAGGGCTGCCGGCATATCGTCGACGCCATCGACACCGCGATCGATTCCGGCGCGCCGGTGGTCGGTCTGTGGCATTCCGGTGGTGCCCGGCTCGCCGAAGGTGTGGAGGCCCTGCACGCGGTCGGCCTGGTCTTCGAGGCCATGGTCCGCGCCTCCGGCCGGGTCCCGCAGATCTCGGTGGTCCTTGGTTTCGCGGCCGGCGGCGCCGCCTACGGCCCCGCGCTCACCGACATCGTGATCATGGCCCCCGAAGGTCGCGTGTTCGTCACCGGGCCCGATGTGGTCCGTAGCGTCACCGGTGAACAGGTCGATATGGCCACCCTCGGCGGCCCGGAAACCCACGGCAAGAAGTCCGGTGTGACCCATATCGTCGCCGACGACGAAGCCGACGCCGTGCACCGCGCCCGCCGCCTGGTCTCGATGCTCGCCGAGCAGGGCGAATTCGACCTCGTCGCCGCCGAGCACGGCAATATCGACCTGCAGGCCATGCTGCCGGCCTCGGCCAAACGCGCCTACGACGTCAAACCGTTGGTGCACGAACTGCTCGACAATGTCGACGGCGAATCCAGCTTCGAAGAACTGCAAGGTGGCTACGCCCGCTCCATGGTGACCGGACTCGGCCGCCTGGCCGGCCGCACCGTCGGTGTTCTGGCCAACAACCCGCTGCGCCTGGGCGGCTGCCTGGACTCCAAGAGCGCCGAGAAAGCCGCCCGGTTCGTCCGCCTCTGTGACGCCTTCGGTATCCCGCTGGTCGTCATCACCGATGTTCCCGGCTACCTGCCCGGCGTCGGCCAGGAATGGGACGGCGTGGTCCGCCGGGGCGCCAAACTGCTGCACGCCTTCGCCGAAGCCCGGGTCCCGCGGGTCACGCTGGTCACCCGCAAGATCTACGGCGGCGCCTACATCGCCATGAACGCCCGCTCCCTGGGCGCCACCGCGGTCTACGCCTGGCCGGGGTCGGAGGTCGCGGTGATGGGCGGGAAGGCCGCGGTCGGCATCCTCCACAAGAAGGCGCTGGCCGCCGCGCCGGAGGAAGAGCGGGAAGCGCTGCACGAACGGCTCACCGCCGAACACGAAGCCATCGCCGGTGGGGTGGAACGGGCGGTGTCGATCGGGGTGGTCGACGAGGTCATCGATCCGGCGCATACGCGCAGCAAGATCGCGGCCGCGCTGGCGGCGGCACCCTGCAAGCCCAGCCACCACAAGAACATCCCGCTGTGATCTCGGCGACGGTTCCGACGCCGGGGGCGGATACCGAGCGGGCGTAGGTGTGCGCGGTCGGTGCTCGCTGCATGCTGTGCCGGGGCGGTAGCGGGCTGATCGATGAGCCGCGAGGGCTTGGTGGGCTTTGCCTGTTCGTGCAGGTGGAGTTGCGGGCTTGTTCGTGAAGGTGCTGTGTTTTTTGGCGCGCCTTCGGCTCAACCCTTGGAGGTGTCTCGTAAGACTCGACGCATGGGGTTGCGGTGCATTCGATCGCGGGTCGGTATGCGGATCCGGACGGGGCGGGTCGGGTGCCCGGACGGCGGCGGGGCGCCTGCGTCTCGGGCCGCGGTCTCGCGGGCCCGTCCATCCCGCGGTGCGTGCGGGTCGGGTCGGGTCGGGTCGGGTCGGGTCGGGTCTACAATCCTCCGCCCACAGGGCGCACTTCTTCCGAAAGTGTCTGGCCGTGGGGTTCGGTCGACGACAATGCGCTGATGGGACGCGATGGAGCGGGGGCTCGCGAGCGCAAACGTCATGGCCGGCACTACACGCCCGCGACGCTTGCGGGTTTCCTGGCCGGGCGGGTGGCCGCGCGGATCGACTCGACCGGGCCGGTGCGGGTGCTGGATCCGGCCTGTGGGTCCGGGGAGCTGTTGTTCGCCATCAGGAATGCGCTGGCGGGGCGGTTGCCCGGGGCGCCGGTCGAGCTGGTGGGGTACGACCTGGATCCGGCGGGGTTGGCGCTGGCGCGGCGGCGGGCGGCGGGGGCCGGGGTGGAAGCCGAATGGCGGCAATCGGATTTCCTGGCCGACTGCGCGGGGTTGCCGGCCGAATCGTTCGACGCGGTCATCGCCAACCCGCCGTATGTCCGCACTCAGCAGTTGGGTGGGGCGGCGGCGCAGGCGCTGCGGGGACAGTTCGGGTTGCGGGGGCGAATCGATCTGACGCATCCGTTCGTCGCGGCGCTGCCGCGGCTGATGGTGCCGGGTGGGGTGCTGGGTCTGCTGTGCGCGAATCGGTTCCTGACCACGAAGGCGGGAGCCAATCTGCGGGCGCTGCTGCTGGCCGATCTGACACCGGTGGAGCTGTACGACCTGGGCGATACCAAGCTGTTCGAGGCGGCGGTACTGCCGGCGGTGACGATCGCCGTGCGCGGTGCGGCGCGGGGGGAGTGCCGGTACGTCTCGGTATACGAGGAGGAGGCCGGGATTGCGCCGGACCCGGAACTCGCGGACCCGGCAACCTTGGACCCGGCCGTTGCGGGCGGAGAGTTCACGGCCCCGGAAATCGCGGGGCCGGAAATCGCGGATGTAGGAATTGTGGGTGGGACAGGCGGGGGGCCGGGAATTGCCGGGTTCGAAGTCGCGGGTGAGAAGGGCGCGGACCCGGGAATCGCGGGTGTGGGAATTGTGGGCGGGTCAGGCAGGGGGCCGGGAACTGCCGGGTTGGAAGTCGCCGGTGAGAAGGGCGCGGTGCAGACTGTGCTGTCTTCTCGCCGGGACAGGTCATTGGAGACCGGACCTACCCGTCCGGCTCCACAGCGACGGGGGGCGGGCGGGAGACCGGCCGGTAGCGGGGCAGATACTCGAGCCGGAAAGCGGGCCCGCGGTGCGGACTCCGGTGCGGGGGCCGCGAACGAGGAGCGGGAACTGTTCGCGGCTCTGGACGGAATCGGCGATGCGACGGTGTGGCGGCAGGGCCGCCGGTTCGCGGTGACGGTGGGGGAGCTGGCCACGGAGTCCGGTGCGGCGGCGGCCACGGTGGGATGGCGGATGTCTCGGGTCGGGCACGACGACTGGTTGCGCGGGGTCGCCGAGCGGATGTGGCGCACCTTCGGGGACCTGGGCCGGATCCGGGTGGGGATCAAAACCAACGCGGACAAGGTTTTCATCGCGGCGCACTGGGGTGATCCGGCGGCCGAACCGGAACTGTTGCGCGACCTCATCACCCATCACGATCTGCGGCCCTGGCGGATCGACCGGTCGCGCCGGACCCGGGTGCTGTATCCGTACGACCTCACTCGTACGCACCGGGTTCCGGTGGATCTGGCGCGGTATCCGCGCACCGCCGCCTATCTCGAGCAGCACCGCGAGGTGCTGGCGGCACGGGGCTATCTCACCGGGGCGGGCCGTGAATGGTTCGAGCACTGGGTGCCGCAGCGGCCGCACCTGTGGCGGACGCCCAAGGTGGTGTTCCCGGATATCAGCGACCGGCCCCGCTTCGCGCTGGACCGGTCCGGCGCGGTGGTCAACGGCGACTGTTACTGGATATCGCTGGCGGACCTGGGCGGGGACGCCGGCGCCGAGGATATGGCCTGCCTGATGATGGGAGTCGCGAACTCGTCGCTGGGGTTGCGTTACTACGACGCGGTCTGCGGTAACCGGCTCTATTCCGGACGGCGGCGCTGGATCACCCAGTACGTGTCCCGGTTGCCGTTGCCGGATCCGGGGACCCCGGCCGCGAGTGCGATCGTGCGCCGGGTGCGGGAGCTGGCGGCGGAACCGGAGTGCGGCTCGGCGGGGCAGGCGGAGTTGGACGAGATGGTGAACCGGGCGTTCGCCCGGTGACCGGTCAGCTCGGGCTGTGCCAGGCGACCATGGGCAGCAGGGTTCGGCGGGCGAATTCGCGGCCAGCGGCCTCGTCCTGGATGGGGATCAGGCCGTCGGGGGTCAGGGCCAGCGACAGCGCCAGGCGAGCCATGATCTCGGCGACCAGGTCCGGATCGAAATCGTTGCCGCTGTCGTGCAGTTCCCGCAGTTTCGCGGCCAGGTAGGTGCGGCCGACGGCCAGGATCGGGCCCGCTTCGGTGGTGAGCCTGGGCAGCACGAGATCGGGTTCGGTGCGCAGCAGCCGGATCAGCAGCGGATTGCCGGCGATGGCGGAGATGAAGGCGACGAAGATCTCCACGAGCTGATCCTCGGAGCCGGCCACCGTGCGCACCTGGTTGTCGATCTTGGTGACGAAACGCTGCGCCTCTCGGACGGTGACGGCTTCGACCAGGTCGTTCTTGGATTCGAAGCGGCGGTAGAGGGTCGCGGGGCTGATACCGGCGCGGCGGGCGATCTCGCCCATGCTGGTGCGTTTGATCCCGAAATCCAGAAACGCCGAGAGTGCGCTGTCGAGTACTTTCCCGCTGTCGGCGGGTGGCTCGGCCAGGATGCGTTGCAGAATCGGCGGTACGGGCGACATGGTCCTCACACTTTATCCGACACCGGATGCGCCGGTGACCTGCGCGTTGGTTTCGTGCCGGGTATCACTCCCGCGGCAGATCGAGTTCGGCCATCTCGTGCTCGATCGCGTTGGCCGCGAAATCGACTCCCCGGGAGCGCAGTTCGTGGACTCTGCGCCGCAGCGCCTCGATACCTCCCGGTTGCGCGGCGATATCGGCCACGCTCACCCGCCCGGTCGACCGGCGCGTTTCGGACTGCTCGCACGCCACCCGTCATACCTCCTGCCGGGCACGTCGCCGTGCCCACCTGTACGGGTCGCCCGAAACGCCGACGCCTTGCAGGACAGCGGATTTCGGGTCAACCCGTCTCCCCGGATACGTTTTTCCATGGTATCAGCCACCTACTGGACGCTTGTCCAATAACGTGTCCGGATGGTGGCGGCCTCAGATCTCCTTCGCCGACCGGTGCTCGGACATATGGTGCAGATAGACCATGGCATTGAGTTCCACTCCGCGCTGCTGCTCCGCGGTGAGCTCGCGGCGGACCTTGCCCGGCACACCGGCCACCAGCGAACCCGGCGGAATCTGCGCGCCCTCGGGGATCAGCGCGTTGGCCGCGATGAGGCTGCCCCGGCCGATCACCGCGCCGTTCAACACGGTCGCCCCCATTCCGATCAAGCAGTCGTCCTCGATGGTGCATCCGTGCAGGATCGCGTTGTGCCCTACCGAGACCCCGGCGCCCACGGTGGCCGGGAAACCCGGGTCGGCGTGCAGTACACAGCCGTCCTGGATATTGCTGCGCTCCCCGACGGTGATCAGCTCGGTGTCACCGCGCAGGACGGCATTGTACCAGATACTGACCTGGGCACCGAGCTGCACCCGGCCGATCACGTTCGCAGTCGGGGCGATCCACGCGGTCTCGTCTATCTCGGGCCGGTGGCCACTGACTTCGATCCTCATATACGCAACCTAACCCGCCCGTTCCGGCGACCGGCGAGGCGGTGGAGACCGGGCGGCTCCGGCGGGGCGGCCTCAACGCTCGCCGGAGTCACGCAGGATCCATTCGGGCCGGGCGTCGGCGGGCAGGTCACGCAGCTTGTCCGGATTGCGGACGACGTGGATGGCGGTGATCCGGCCGTCGTCGACGGTGAAGGAGAACACCCCGTGGTGCTGACCGTCGAACACCAGCAGCCCGGGCAGGCCGTTGACCTCGATGGTCCGGCCCCAGCCGCCCGTCGCGGCGGGGATGCTGTACCAGCCGAGCAGCATCTTGGCGATGATCTCCGCGCCCGTGACCGGTTTGCGGATGGCGGGCACCTTGCCGCCACCGTCGGCGGTGAGGGTCACCCGGTCGTCCAGGACGCCGAGCAGCGCGCTCATATCGCCGGACCGCCAGGCCACCGCGAAGGCCGAGACGACCTTCTCCTGTTCGTCCGGGGACGCCGGGAAGCGCGGGGTGCCGTCCTCGACCCGTTTGCGGGCGCGCGAGGCGAGCCGGCGGACCGCGGCGGGGGTGCGGCCCACCACCTCGGCGACCTCCGGGCCCGACATTCCGAACACGTCCTGCAGGACGAACGCGGTGCGTTCGGCCGGTGACAGCGATTCCAGGACGACCAGCAGCGCCATGGTGACCCGTTCGTCCTGGGAGATCCGGTCCGCGGGATCCTCCCAGTCCGTCACCGCGGGTTCGGGCAGCCATTCACCCACGTACTGTTCGCGCCGCACGCGCGCCGAACCGAGCTGATCGAGGGCGAGGCGGCCGGTGACGGTGGTCAGCCACGCCTGCAGATTGTCGATCGGCGCGGCGCCCGATTCCTGCTGCCGCTGTAGCCGCACCCACGCCTCCTGCACCACATCGTCGGCGTCGGCGAGACTGCCGAGGGTGCTGTAGGCGAGCCGGCGCAGGTACGGGCGCAGTTCTTCGAAACGCCGGGCCAGCTCGGCGGAATCTTCTCGGTCGGTCACTGCTGTTCCTCGTTCGGTCGATGCCCGGCGGGCGGGCAATGGTCTCGCCGAGTCGACGACGGGGGCGCCCCAGGTGTGACATCGGTGCGCTCCGGACGCCGGTGACGGTGTGGTGACGACCGTATCCGGCCGCGGCGGTCGCACCCGGGCGGCGCGGACACCGGCCGTGGGAAACCCGGCCCGGCCGTCCCCGGCAGGGACAGCCGGGCGGTGCTGGATACGCTCACCCGGTGCACAAGGGTGTTTCGACCGCGGCGGGCCTGCTGATCGGGTTCGCCATCGATCGGGCGGTCGGGGACCCGCGGCGTGGGCATCCGGTGGCGGGGTTCGGCATGGTGGCCGCGTCGGTGGAGACGGTGACCTACGCCGACCATCGCCGGGCGGGGGTGGTACACGAACTGCTGCTGGTGGGATCGGTGGTCGGTCTGGGCGCGGCACTGCGCCGGGGCGGGGTGATACCGGTGGCCGCGGCGACCTGGACGGTGCTCGGGGGCCGCAGTCTGGCGCGGACCGGGGAGCTGATGGCCGACCGGCTCGGCACCGGGGATCTCGCCGCCGCTCGTGAACTGCTGCCCGCCCTGTGCGGCCGTGACCCGGCGGCCCTGGACGCGGACGGTCTGGCCCGGGCGGCCCTGGAATCCATTGCCGAGAACACGTCCGACGCGGCGGTCGCGCCACTGCTGTGGGGCGCGCTGGCCGGTGTGCCCGGGCTGCTGGGGTATCGGGCGGTGAACACCCTCGACGCCATGATCGGTTACCGCAACCCGCGCTACCGGCGCTTCGGGTGGGCGGCCGCCCGCGTGGACGATCTGGCGAATCTCCTGCCCGCCCGGGCGACCGGGCTGCTCACCGCGTTGGTGTCGCCACTGGTCGGTGGCAGGCCCGGCGCGGTATTGCGGACCTGGCACCGGGATGCCGGAAAGCACCCGAGCCCGAATGCCGGGGTGGTGGAGGCGGCGGCGGCCGGAGCGCTCGGGGTGCGCCTCGGCGGGCGCACCGAGTACCGGCACGGGGTCGAGCAGCGACCCGAGTTGGGTGCGGGACCGGCACCTACGGTCGGTGATCTGCGGCGGGCGGTGCGACTGTCCGAACTGGTGCAGTACGCCGCGGTGGTCTCGGCGGCGGCGCTCGCGGTGTCGGGCGCGGCGCTGCGGGAGCGGATGCGCGCCCGTCGCGCCCGCGCTCGGACCGGGTAGCTCGCGAGTTCCGACAGCCAGGACGAGGTACCACGAGCGGGTGGAGGGCGTTGTCGCGGCCCCGGCTGTTACGGCTCCACGGCCGCGCGTCTGCGTCACACACCTGCGACCGGTGGAGCGGATCAGTAGGAGCGGCTCAGGTTCTGCTCGCGTAGTGCGGCAGTCGGCCGGGGCCCGAGTCGGCCTCTTCTCGCACCGATATGCGGCGCTCGGGATATCCGGCCCGGGGCGGCGCCCAGGACAGCGCCGACCCGGTACGGCCTCGGCGAGTCGTCGTGCGTCCGGCTGCGACCGCGGCGCGCAGGCGGCGACGGTCAGGGGCGAGTGCGGCCGTATCGGTCGGCCAGGCGGGCCTCGGCGGTGACGGGTTCGGGGTCGGCCGGACGCGGCTCGTCGTCGGGATCGGGCGCGGTCTTCGCGGGGCGTTGCTTACGACGTTCGCGGATCTCGGCCCAGGCGAAATAGCCCAGCCCCAGCGGCGCCATGATGCCGAACGCCAGCCATTGCAGCCCGTACGAGAGGTACGGCCCGGCGTCGAGCTGGGGAAGCGGTACCGGGGTGAACGCGCCCGGCTGGTCCTGCGACAGCTGTAGGTAGGCGCCACGCTCACCGACCGGGAGCGGGGTGAGGGGTAGCCCCAGGACAGTGGTCTCCTGCGGGACGTCGATGGAATAGACGTGCGGCACGCCGTCCTGGACCGTGGGTGCGCGCTGCGGGTCGACGTTCTCGGAGACCCGGACACGGCCTTCGATCCGCTGCACGCCGGCGGGTGCGGGGTCGATCGGCGGCGGCTGCGAGCCGTCGACCGCGGCCACCAGGCCGCGGTCCACGAGCAGGGTCCGGCCGTCGGTGAGCGTGAACGCGGACAGCACACCGAAACCGGGTGCGCCGTCGAGATGCCGCAATCGGACCAGCACGGTCGAGTCGGGTACGTAGGCGCCCTCGGCGAACACCTTCCGCCATTCCGTGGCCGCGCCCGCCGCCGCGCCGTCGAGAACCTCGGTGACGGCCACCGGATCGGCGTGCACCGAATCGGCGATCAGCTGGTTGCGTTCGGAGGTGGATTCGTTCTTGCCGAGCTGCCACGGGGCCAGCACGGTGAAACACAGGTACGCGAACGCGACCACCACCGCGGCCAGGATCAGCCAGCCGGGGCGCAGCAGGAAGGTCAGGCGGCGCATCAGGCCGCACCGCCGGTGACGGGCGCTCTGGCGGCGAGTGCGGCGTGGACCCAGGCGAGCAGGCCCGGGATCGCGGCCTCGATCTGCTCGCGGACGAGTTCGAACCCGGCGGTGCCGCCGTAGTACGGATCGGGGACGTCGGCGCCGTCGGCATGCGGGTCGAAACTGCGCAGCAGGCGGCGGCGTTCGAAGGGGATACCGCGGACGGCCAGGGCGCGGTCGTGCTCGGTGGTCATCGCGACCACGAGGTCGGCGTCGGCGTGGTCGGCGCCGAAACCGGCGGCCCGGTGCCCGGTGGGGTAGCCGTGGCGGCGCAGGGTCTCGGTGGTGCGCGGGTCGGCGTCGGATCCGGTGTGCCAGTCGTGGGTGCCCGCACTGCTGACCCGGACCCGGTCGTCGAGCCCGGCCCGGGACAGATGCGCCAGCGCGATCTTCTCCGCCATCGGCGATCGGCAGATGTTGCCGGTACAGACGAACGATATGTGCAGCTCACCCACGACAGCCATTCTGGCGGGTCGGTCCACCCGCGCGCCACGTAGGGTGCGTCTCATGCTCACCGAACATGTCGATTTCGCCGGGCTGCGTCATCACGGTGATGTGGAAGCCCAGCCGGGTCTGCTCGATTTCGCGGTGAACGTCCAGGGCACCGCGCCCCCACGCTGGCTACGCGACCGGCTGGTCGCCGCCCTGGACTCGCTGGGCCGGTACCCGGCCGCCGCCGATGAGCGGCATGCCCGGGAAGTCGTGGCGGCCCGGCACGGGCTCGCGGCCGACCAGGTCCTGCCCCTGGCCGGCGGGGCCGAGGGGTTCGCGCTGCTGCCGCGCTTGTCGCCCCGGCTGGCGGCGGTGGTGCATCCGTCGTTCACCGAGCCGGAGCTGGCACTGCGCGAGGCCGGGGTCCCGGTGCACCGGGTGCTGCTGGAACCGCCCTACGCCCTGGACCCCGCCCTGGTCCCGGAAGAGGCCGACCTGGTGGTGCTCGGCAACCCCACCAACCCGACCTCCGTCCTGCATCCGGCCGAGGTCGTGCGCGCGCTGCTGCGGCCCGGGCGCGTCGTGGTGGTGGACGAGGCCTTCATGGACGCGGTGCCCGGGGAGACGGAGTCGCTGGCCGGCGAGGCGGGGGAGGGGCTGCTGGTCTTGCGCAGCCTCACCAAGACCTGGGCGCTGGCCGGGTTGCGGTGCGGCTACCTGCTCGGCGGGCCCGAGGTGCTCCGGCAACTGGTCCGGGGCCGGGCGCATTGGCCGGTGGGCACGCTGCAACTCGCCGCGATCGCCGCCACCGCGGCGCCGCGTGCTCTCGCGGAGAGCGCGGCGCGGGCGCTGGAAATCGGTGGTGACCGCGCGGCGATGATCGAGCGGCTGCTCGGCGCCGGGGTCGTGGTGCGGACACCGGCGGACGCACCGTTCCTGCTGCTCGAGGTGGAGCACGGGGAGATCCTGCGCGAATACCTGCGCCGGCACGGGATCGCGGTGCGGCGCGGCGATACCTTCCCGGGCCTGGGGCCCGAGCATGTGCGGGTGGCGGTGCGGCCGCCGGCCGATGTCGATCGCCTGGTGACCGCGCTGGGTAACGCCGGGCGACTGGTCTAGCGCCCGGCGGCGGGCCCACCGCGCCGAATCCGCGTGCGCGCGACATGATTGTCGCCGACCCACCCGAGAACTCCCGAGAGAAAGGTGTGCCGTGGCCACCCTTGCCCAACTCGTCGCGACGCTGGAGACGGCCTACCCGCCGCGGCTGGCCGAACCGTGGGATTCGGTGGGTCTGGTCTGCGGTGATCCCGCGGAGGGGGTGGAGCGGGTGCTGTTCGCCGTCGATGTCACCGCCGCGGTGGTGGACGAGGCGGTGCGGTGGGGCGCCCAGGCCGTGGTGGCCCACCATCCGCTGCTGCTGCGCGGTGTGGACAGTGTCTCGGCCGACCGGCCCAAGGGCGCGCTGGTACATCGGCTGATCCGCGCGGGTTGCGCCCTGTTCACCGCGCATACGAACGCCGATTCGGCCGACCCCGGCGTCTCCGACGCCCTCGCCGCGGCCCTCGGCCTGACGGTCACGGGTCCGCTGGACCCGAAACCGTTGGCAGCGGTGGACAAATGGACGGTCCAGGTGCCGCCGGAGCACGCCGACGCGGTGCTGGCGGCACTGTTCGCCGCGGGCGCGGGGGGTTCCGG
The DNA here is from genome assembly GCF_040609955.1 of Nocardia sp. NPDC004568. NCBI lineage: Bacteria > Bacillati > Actinomycetota > Actinomycetes > Mycobacteriales > Nocardiaceae > Nocardia > Nocardia sp. NPDC004568. The sequence continues at coordinate 47,058 of NZ_JBEXLL010000030.1, read as the reverse complement.
TGACTATCGGGAGGCCGCCTGGCGGGCCACCGGGGCCGGTCAGTTCCGGCCGCTGGACGGTGCGAACCCGGCGATCGGGGCGGTCGGCGAACTGGCCCGGGTGACCGAGGACCGGCTCGAGGTGGTCGCCCCCGCCGGAACCCGAGCCGCCGTGCTGGCGGCATTACGGGCGGCGCATCCCTACGAGGAACCCGCCTTCCACGTGACCGAACGCGCCGCGCTCACCGGGCACCAGGGCCTGGGCCGGATCGGCACGCTCGCCGAACCGCTGACCCTGCGCGAGTTCACCGCCCGCGCGGCCGCCGCCCTCCCGGCCACGACCTGGGGGGTGCGGGCCGCCGGCGATCCCGACCGGATACTGCGCACCGTGGCCGTCTGCGGGGGTGCGGGTGACTCGCTGCTCGAGACCGCCGCCCGCTGCGGCGTCGACGCGTACCTCACCGCCGACCTGCGTCACCACCCCGCCGACGAGTATCTGCGCCGTCCGGGTCCCGCGTTGATCGACGCGGCCCACTGGGCGACCGAGTTCCCCTGGTGCGCCCAGGCCGCCGCGGTGGTCCGGAACGGACTGCCGGACCTGGAGACGCGGGTTTCCACGGTGCGCACCGATCCGTGGACGGTCGGTTGCGGCGGCTGACGGCGGCACCCGGGCACCCGGCAGCGGGTTCGGACCCGTCGGCGACACCGCCGCCGCCGCGCGGAGTACGGTGGACCTTCTTATCCGTCCACAGCGTGCAGGGAGTTCGTTCGCGTTGAATGTCGAACCATCGATTCAGGCCCGACTGCTGCGTCTCGCCGAGGTCGACACCGAACTGACCCGGATCGGGCACCGGCGCAGCGTCCTCCCCGAACAGCAGGAGGTCGACCGATTCGAGGCCGAACGCAACGCGCACAAGGACGCGGCGGTGGCCGTGGAGATCGTGCTCGACGATCTCGACCGCGATATCCGCAAACTCGAGGGTGAGATCGAGGCGGTCCGCACACGCGAGGACCGCGACCGCGGCGTCCTGGAAGCGGGGTCGGTCGGGGCGAAACAGCTGTCCGAACTGCAGCACGAGCTGACCAGCCTGGAACGCCGCCGATCGGTCCTCGAGGACGATCTGCTCGAGGTGATGGAACGCCGTGAGGCTTCCGCCGCCGACCATGAGCACGCCGGTGCCCGGCTGGACCGCACCGAGACCGAACTCGCCGCCGCGCGCGGCCGCCGCGACGAGGCAGTCGCCGACCTCGACGTCGCCCAGCAGCGTTGCGAAACCGATCGCGCGAAACTGGTCGGCGCGTTCCCGGACGAGCTGCTGGCGATCTACGACCGGCAGCGCGCCGCGCACGGTATCGGCGCGGCGCTGCTGCAGGCCCGGCGCTGCGGAGCCTGCCGGATCGAACTGGACCGCGGCGAGATCGCCCGGATCGCGAAGACCGCGCCCGAACAGGTGGTGCGCTGTCCGGAATGCGGTGCGGTGCTGGTGCGAACCAAAGAATCCGGATTGTGAGACCGCACCGGACAGCGGGGTCCGCGTAGCGGGAGCGGGAGGCCGAAATGAGCGTGCGCGAGGTCATCGTCGAGGCCGACGGGGGCTCCCGGGGCAACCCGGGGCCGGCCGGCTACGGGGCGGTGGTGTTCGACGCGGATCGGGTGGGCGTGCTCGCCGAACGTCGGGAGGCCTTGGGCGTCACGACCAACAATGTCGCGGAATACCGCGGGCTGATCGCCGGACTGGAGGCGGCCGCCGAGCTCGGTGCCCGGGTGGTGACGGTGCGGATGGACTCCAAACTCGTCGTCGAGCAGATGTCGGGTCGCTGGAAGATCAAGCACGCGGCGTTGATTCCGCTCGCCGATCGCGCGCGCCGATTGGCGGCGGACTTCGACCAGGTGACTTACCGCTGGATTCCGCGCGCGGAGAACTCCCATGCCGACCGGCTGGCCAACGAGGCCATGGACGACGGCAAGCTGGTCGAGGAGGTGCACGCGGCCGACCCGGCTACCACGCCGCCCGCCGAGGCCGCCGATCCGGCCGTGGATTCCCAGAGTGCGTCGGCCCGACTGTCCGGACCCGGGCCCGGCTGGACCGGTGCGGCCGGTCGCCCCACCAGGCTGCTGCTCGTGCGGCACGGCCAGACCGAGTTGTCGGTGCAGCGGCGCTATTCCGGGCGCGGCAACCCGCCGCTGACCGCCGTGGGCCGGGAACAGGCGGCCCGGGCGGCGAAAATGCTGGCCGCCAAGGGCGATATCGCCGCGATCGTGACCTCCCCGCTGGGCCGGGCCCGGGAAACCGCCGAGGCGGCGGGCGTGGCGCTCGGTATCGAGGTCCGAGTCGTCGACGGTCTCACCGAAACCGACTTCGGTGAGTGGGAAGGGCTGACCTTCCGGGAAGCCGCCGAACGCGATCCGGAGCTGCATGCCCGCTGGCTCGGCGACCCGTCGCTGCCGGCCCCCGGCGGCGAGAGCTTCGACGCGGTCCGGGAGCGGGTGGAGGCGGTGCGCCGCGATCTCGTCGCGCGGTATCCCGGAGCGAATGTCGTCGTGGTCAGCCATGTGACGCCGATCAAAACGCTGCTCCAGCTGGCGCTGGGAGTCGGTCCCTCGCTGCTCTACCGACTGCACCTGGATCTGGCGTCGCTCTCGCTCGCGGAGTTCTATCCGGACGGCGGTTCGTCGGTGCGGCTGGTCAACGATACGAGCTACCTGTGAGCCGCTCGCGGGTCGGCCCGGGTACCGGCCGATAACACAGTGGCTCGTGCGCGCACCGGAGCCCGGTCCCGGAGGAACCGGGCCGTGAACTCGTCGAGCGGATAGAAGAATTCGACCGCCAGCTCCGACAGCGTCACGTCCGCCGGGGCACCGAAGGTGGCCATGGTGCCGAACAGCGAGAGCTCACCGTGCGGCGTGCGCACCCGGAGCGGGACCTGGAACGGACCGGAATCGGTACCGTCGGTCTCCTCGAGGTCGGAGTAGACCGGCGGATATCCGCTGACCTCGTCGTAGAGATCGCGCAACCGGGGGTCGCCGGTGGTACCGGACTGCCGGGCCAGCCGTTCCAGTAACTGTTCGCGCACCTGGCGCGGGTTGGCGAGCCGGGCGGCAAGGCCTTCGGGATGCAGCACCAGCCGGTAGACATTCGGCCGGTCGGCCAGCAGGTGCAGGGGCACGCCGTCGGTGAGTACCAGCAAGGCCGAATTGGCGGTGACCACGTCCCACCAGCGGTCCACCGCCACCGCCGGATAGGGCTCGTGGGCGGCGAGCATATGCTCCAGGGCCGCCCGCGCCGAAGCGAGGTGGGCGTCGTCGAGGCTGCTCTCCTGGTAGGCGGGCGCGTACCCGGCGGCGACCAGCAGCGTATTACGTTCCCGCAGGGGGACTTCCAACGTCTGCGACAGGCGCAGCACCATCTCCCGGCTCGGCGCCGAGCGCCCGGTCTCCACACACGACAGATGCCGGGCCGAGGTACCCGCCGCCAGCGCCAGATCCAGCTGGCTCAGCCGCCGCCGTTGCCGCCATTCCCGCACCAGGGCACCGACCCGCGACGGCTTCCCGTCCGCACGTACCTCCATACCGTGAGCGTATCGGGGGCAGGTGCGCGGTGACCATGACCTCGGAGGTCATTGAACCGCTGACCGCGCGGCGGCACAGTCGGGAACGGAACCGCCCGTGCCGATCCGAGAGGCAGACGATCATGACCACCGCCACCCTGTCCGCACCCACGACGTCCGACGACCTGATGCGCCGCACCCTGCGCCTGGACGGCTGGGGCACCGGTGTCTTCGGTGTCCTGATGCTCGCCGGTGCCGTACCGCTGCGAGACCCCCTGGGTTTCCCGACCTCGTGGTCGATCCCCTTCGGCGTCGCGATGCTCGGTGGTGGTCTGGCCCTGCTGCTGATCGCCGGATACCCGGTCATCTCGCCGCGGCACGCGACGGGGGTGGTCGCGTTCAACTCGGTCTGTGTGCTGGGGTTGCTCGCCCTGCCGTTCTCCGGTCTACTCGAGCTCACCGGTGCCGGGGTGGCCTTCGTCTTGGTCGGCGCGCTCGTCGTCGCGGTGTTCGCGGCGCTGGAATACACCGGTCTGCGGCGGATCACCGGGTGACCGGATATCAGGCCGGGTAGCAGTGGATCTCGGTGGCCTTCAGCGCCGCCCACAACTCCGATCCCGGCCGGATACGCAGATCCGCCACGGTGGCCGGGGTGATATCGGCCAGCGCCGGCACCACCCCGTCGAGCCGGACCCGTACCGTATGGGCGTGCTGTTCGAGACCGGCCACCGTCACCGGCCAGGTGTTGCGCGGGCTGCCGTCGGGTCGCCGCGGGTGCAGGCCGACCGCGGACGGCGCGAAGGTGAGATGTACCGGGCCGGTGGCCGGTTCGGCGACGGTGAGCTCACCGCCGCCGTCGAGCCGGACCAGTGTGCCCGCCGCGATCCCCCGGAAGAGGTTGAGTCCCACGAGTTCCGCCACATAGTCGGAGCGGGGTCGCCGGGCCACATCGCCGGGCGGTCCCTGCTGGACCATCACCCCACCCTCGACGATGACGAGCCGGTCGGCGAGCACCATGGCGTCGAGTGGGTCGTGGGTGACCAGCAGGGCATGGCCGGGGTAGTCGCCGAGATGGTGGGCGAGTTCGGAGCGCACCCGGACCCGGGTCGCCACGTCCAGCGCCGCCAGCGGTTCGTCGAGCAGCAGCAGTTCCGGCTCGACCGCCAGCGCCCGGGCCAGCGCGACCCGCTGCGCCTGACCACCGGACAGGGTCCGCGGCCGGGCGCGTGTGTGCTCGGCCAGCCCCACCCGGTCCAGCCAGTGCGCGGCTCGTTCGCGGGCGGCCGCCCGCCGCGCGCCGCGCGCCCGCAGACCGAAGGCCACGTTCTCCAGTGCGTCGAGGTGGGCGAAGAGCAGATAGTCCTGGAACACCACGCCCACCGAACGGCGCTCGGGCGGCACGAAGGCTCCGGGCGGCGCATCCCATATCCGGTCGTCGAGCCGAATCGATCCCGCCGTGAGCGGGGTGAGTCCGGCCAGGGCGCGCAGGGCGGTGGTCTTTCCGGCGCCGTTGGGGCCGAGCAGGGCGACGACCTCGCCCGGAGCGAGTCGCAGGTCCAGATCGAGGGCGAAATCGCCGCGGGTCACCCGCAGCTCGGCCGTCAGCGTCACAGCACTCCCCGCAGCCAGCGTTCCCGGAGGGCGGCCAGTACCACCACCGAGACCAGCAGCAGCACCAGGCTGAGCACGATCGCCGCGGCCGGGTCGGTTTCCAGCGCCAGGTACACCGCCAGCGGCATGGTGGTGGTCTTGCCCGGAAAGTTACCGGCGAAGGTGATGGTGGCGCCGAATTCGCCCAGCGCCCGCGCCCAGCAGAGCACCGTCCCGGCCACCACACCGGGCAGGATCGAGGGCAGTGTCACCCGGCGGAAGGTCAGCCAGCGGGAAGCGCCCAGCGTGGCCGCCGCCTCCTCATAGCGCGGATCGGCGCCGCGCAGCGCACCCTCCACCGAGATCACCAGGAAGGGCATCGCCACGAACGCCTCCGCCACCACCACGGCCCCGGTGGTGAAGGGCAGCGCGACCCCGAACCAGTCGTACAGATACCGGCCCACCAGCCCACGGCGGCCGAGTACCAGCAGCAGCGCCACTCCGCCGACCACCGGCGGCAGCACCAAGGGGACGGTGACCAGCGCCCGCACCAGGCCGCGGCCGGGCAGATCACCGCGGGCCAGCAGCCAGGCCAGTGGTATCCCCAGTACCAGGCACACCACGGTGGCCAGGCTCGCGCACACCAGCGAGAGACGCAGCGCCTGGCCCACTTCCGCGGAGACCAGCCGCTCGGGCAGATCCCGCCACGGTGCCCGGACCAGCAGTCCGGACAGTGGAACGATCAGGAACACCAGCCCCAGCAGTGCGGGCGCGACCAGCACGATCGGCCGCCGCCCCCGGATCGCGCGACGCCGGCGCAGTGCCGCCGCCCGGCGCCGTACCGGGCCGACACTCACGGCGTATCGAAACCGGCCGTGGTGAAGACCCTGCGCGCCTGCGGTGACAGGACGAAATCGACGAACGCCGCGGCCGCCGCCGGGTTGGGCGCCTGCGCCACCGGCGCGATCGGATAGTCGTTGATCGCCTTCTCCGATTCCGGGAACTCGATCCCGGTGACCTCGTCGCCCGCGGCCCGGACGTCGGTCCGGTACACCAGCGCGGCGTCGACCTCGCCGAGCGTCACCTTGGTCAGGACGGCTTTCACGTCGGGTTCGCGGGTATCGGGTCGCGGGGTGACCCCGGCCGCGGCGAAGACCGTGTCGGCGGCCGCACCGCAGGGCACCTGCTCGGCACACAGCGCGATCCGCGGTTCGGGCCGGCCGAAATCGGCGAGCCCACTGATACTGCCCGGATTACCGACGGGCACCGCGATCTCGAGCCGGTTGCCGACGAAGGTGATCGGTCCGGCGGTGATATCGCCCGATTCGATCACCTGCTCCATATTGCGTGGCGCGGCGGAGGCGAACACATCGGCCGGCGCGCCCTGCTCGATCTGCTCGGCCAGCGCCGAACTGCCGCCGAAGCTGAACACCACATCGACCCCGGGATGGGCCTGCTCGAACTGCTCGCCGAGGGTGGTGAAGGTTTCGGTGAGCGAGGCCGCGGCGAAAACGGTCACCGTGCCGCTGATCCCGTCGCCCGACTCGCCGGAGCCGTCGCCGGAGTCCTGGCCGGCGCAACCCGCCAGCACGCTCATCAGCACGGCCACCGGAGCCAGCCGGCGCACGGCGCGCCCTACAGTCGTCGTCATTCGTCAACTCTCCGGGATCTCGACTACCACATGCGTCGACTTGACCGACGCGACCGTCACACTGCCCACCTCGATACCGAGTTCGTCCACCGATTCCCGGCTCAGCAGGGAGACCAGCCGGAACGGCCCGGCCTGCATCTCCACCTGCGCCATCACGGTGTCGGTGACCACCCGGGTCACGATCCCGCGCATCCGATTGCGGGCCGAGGCCGCCACGGTCACCCCGGGGTCGGGTGCCTCGGCGTGCTGCCGCGCGAATTCGGCCAGATCGCGGCCCCGCACACCCTTGCGCCCGTTCTCCAGCCGGACCGAGGGGAGCCGCCCCTGATCTATCCAGCGTCGCACGGTGTCATCGCTGACTCCGAGCAGCCCGGCGGCTTCCTTGATCCGCAGATACGTCACGATGTGGAGTATATAGCCGGATATGCGGAACTCGGGCGGGAGAAGCGGCGAACCTCTCAACCGGTCGGCAGCGCCAGGATCATCTCGTTCTCCGGCCGGGGATCGTCCTCGGCACACGGTGTGCTCGCCCCGGTGGGAGTGAACCCGTTGCGCAGGTACAGCTGCTCGGCCGGCCGGTTGCCCGCCAGGACCCACAACCGCAAGTTCGGGTGACCGGCCTGTGTCGCCCATTCGATCACGGCGCGCACCAGCCCGTCCGACACTCCGGTGCGGCGTGCCCGGGGCGCGGTCCACATAGACACCAGTTCGGGACCGTCCGGGGTGACGATCGCCCCCGCCGACCCCGCCGGCCCCGTGTCGGTTCCGGCCACGTAGAACGGATCGCGCCGGGCGGTCCACTCGCGCCATCGCGATTCGTCCCAGGTGAGCGCCTCCGCATGGCTGGTGGAGAAGGTGCCGGGCGCCGATCCGGCCAGCGCGTCCAACCGGACCAGGCGTGCGACGCGCCAGTCCTCCGGTCCGATCCGTCGTATCCACATGCTCCGATGGTGCGGAGAGTACCGCTGTACGGCAACGGATATATGGCACGGGGGTAGGGCTCGGCAGCGCCGCGGAGAGAATGCGTACAACGCGCCGGATACGGTTCGGGCCGTCCCCGTGTCACAGCCGGGCGGCCCATGCCGGACTGGAGCCGGAGCTCGGGGTGAACGCGGGTGTCGAGCTGGCACATCAGATCCTCGCGATCGCCGGCCTGGCCTCCGGGGACACCTCGGTGGTGCCGGCGGTCCTCGCCGGCGGTACCACGGTGAACACCGTCCCGGAATCCGCGGAGTGCTCGGTGGACGCGCGATCGTGGTCGGTATCGGATCTGGAACAGGTGGACCGGGCCATGTTCGCGCTCGCCCCGCGCCTGCCGGGAGCGACGGTGACGGTCAGCGGAGGTATCGCCAGGCTGCCGTTCGAGCAGTCCAGCAGCCGCGGGCTGTACCGCGAGGCCGCGGCGGCGGCGCGGGAACTCGGGATGGCCACGCTGGGTGCCGTGCGGTCCGGCGGCGCCTCGGACGGCAACTTCACGGCCGCGATCGGTGTCCCCACACTGGACGGTCTCGGTGCGCTGGGCGGTCACCCACATGCCCGCGACGAATATGTCGACGTGAGGGCAATGCCGGGACGTGTCGCGCTGCTCGCCGCCCTCCTGGAGCGGTTGCGGCACCGTTCACCGGGCGCATGACCGGTGAAAGTGGGCGAGCCGGCGAACAGGATCAATCCAACCGTGTGACGGATCCCGCCGGAAGCGGCCACGCGACGCATCCGGGGCAAGTGCCTTCGTACGGCTGGTGAAGAAGGTGCCCGAGGGAGAACCAGCATTCGCGTGCACGCGGACCGCAGGTGCTATCGCCAGTTGTCCGGTTTCCACGGGCCGGAGCTTCCCTCCAACGGGCAGTGCTGATTGCGTGATCGGATCTGTTGCGTCAGAGTCGGAGGCTGGTCGGGCCGGAGGGGTGCGGGCGGGAGTGATGGTCGAGCACCTCGAGGCGTAATCATCTCGAGGAGGGTTTGTTTCGTGACAGGTACACAATTCGTCGCAATGGGCGTTGCTGTCGCCGGAGCCGTCGCGGTTGTCGCGGTAGCGGGTTCTGCGTCCGCTGAGACCCGGACGCAGTACGTGGGCAACAACTGCTGGAGTATCAGCCCGAATCTCGTCGACATACCGCACAACGGCAGCGTGACCGTCAGTACCGATACCGCGCGTCCTGGATGGTTCACCCTCAGCGGCGACAGTAAGAGCGTCTTCGGTTACACCACCGATCTGCACGTCGAATGGCGCAACCTGGACAACGGCCGCACGGGATCCGCGGATGTCACCTACCGCAATTCGCTGGCCGATTCGAACGGCTTCTGGATCCGCGATCTCGACAGTGGTCCGGGCCGGGTGCAGATCACCACTTCGGGCGTCACGCGTGGTCTGCTCACCATTCCGGTGCCGGCGTGCACGGGTGAGGTGGTGATCTGACCACCCGGTGATTCCGGCGGTGCTCGCCGGAGTACCACGGGTCGTCCCGGAATCCGCGGAGTGCTGTGTGGACCTGCGATCGTGGTCGGCGCGCCTGAGCAGCGCAGCTGCCCTCCCGTGCCGGAGACCCATTGTGCGCACGCCGGTAGGCGTTGGAAGTGGGTAAACTACAGGGCCGGGCGACTATTGATGCCGTCGGTGCCGAACGTCGCGGTGAGTCGGCCGGGCTGCGTTCATGGTTCATGCCACCAGCAGGGGAAGGTCGATGGCCGTTTTCATCAGCTACCACAGTAGTAAGCGGACGGTCGTCGAGCATATTGCCCGATACTTTCTGCGCCGGGGGGTCTCCACCTGGTGGGCGCCGCGGGATATCCCGCCCGGTTCGCAGTGGGACGAGGCGATCTCCGCGGCCATCAGAGAAGCCTCGGCGCTGGTCCTTCTCTTCTGTGCCTCAGCGGATTCCAGCGTGCATGTCAAACGCGAGGTCGCGCTCGCGGATCGGGCCGGAATCCCGATCTACTGGGTCCGATTGGAGCAGGTCGAGCCGGAAAGGCTCGGCTACTATCTTTCACCCACCCAGTGGGTGGATTGGTTGGATCGCCGGGACAGCACGCTGGAAAACCTGGTTCACGATCTGAAGAACCCCGCGGTCGGAGGCAGTGGGCCGGCTCCGGCCGCGGACCGCCCCGGCACCGAGCCCGCGCCGGTCTCCGGCTGGCCCGCCGGTGTCGTCGCATTCGAGAACGAGGAACTGGCCGCTGAGGCCGCGGCGCATATGTACTTCCGTATCGCCAACGATGTCCCGCACCGTAGCGTCGTGTTGCCGACCGGGCGTGCCGCGACGCAGCTCTTCAACGCCATGCTGCGCATTGCGAATGCCTATGCGCCAAGGCCGTTCGGGACGGCACCGATCCTGTCCGACACCGAAACGTTCGGTGTCTACAACCGCCATCATTCGTCGCGAACCCGGCATGTGCTCGAGGCATTGATCGAACCGCTGACGGAAAGGGAACTGGGACCGCAGCCGCGCCAGCTGCGTCTGCTGTCGGGGCAGATCAGCGAAGACACCGATCCGGTGCAGACGACCCAGCGGGTACTGCGGCTGTACCCACCTGCCGTCCACGGTATTTCGATCTCACCGGAAGGCGAGGTTCTGGGCTATGAGATCGGTACCTATTCCGATCCCGACGATATCGCCTCCGACGGTTGCCGGATCGTCGAGTTGAGCGAACACGGACGACGTTATATCGACCCCAATCAGCCCTCCCGATCCGTAGTGACCATCGGACTGGCCGCGGCGATCGAATGCGCCGGCCTGATGGTGCTCGGATTCGACCCCAGCAAAGCCCGCATCATTCATCAGATGGCCAGTTTTCCGGAGACGGCAGGGGTGCCGGCAACGCTGCTCCGCCGGAACACCAGAGCGGTCGTCGTCACCACACGGCGTATCGCCGAGGAAGCCGATCTCGACAATGTCCACTACCCGATCTCCGCTGAGGCAGGAAGCGAATGGATAGTCAGCAGGTTCTTCTGAAACCGTCCCCGTCGGTGGCAGTCGTGGGTATGGCAACGATCGACTACCTCTATGTAGTGGACAGCCATCCGGCCGAGGACAGTGAGAATCCGGCCCGCCGGCACGCGGTGGTTGTCGGTGGCCCGGCCGGACGGGGCGCCATTGCCGCCGCTCGACTCGGGAACGGGGGAGTGACCCTGTACGCGATGTGTGGTAGCGGTGTGCACGCTCAGGTCCTGCGGCAGGAACTGAGCACGGAGCCGATGACCGTGAACCTGTTCGAACGTGGCCAGGTGAGCCAGCATTCGGCAGTGATCGTTACCGCGGACCGGGGGACCCGTTCCACGATATGGCTGCCGCAGCCGGGCGCCGATGCCGAGTTCTTGGCGGCCGTGCCGTCGGCGTTCGATGCCGCCGATGCCGCGCTGCTCGACTGCACCGATCCGGTACTCGGTAGGGCCGCGGTCGCGTTGTGCCGCGACCGGGAGGTGCCGATCATCATGGATACCGGCGGATACAAGGAGTCCAGCGAGGAGTTTCTGTACGGGATCGACTATCTCGTCGCACCCCAGAAATTCTTCGCCGGACGAAACCCGGGCCAATCGCTGGAGCAGAGTATGTTGCGGGCATTCGAAGATTTCCGGCCGCGGGCCCTGGTCGCGACCCAGGCCGCGCGCGGCGGAATCTACCTCGACCACACCGGATGGCATCGCTACCGTGGCTTCCCGGTGGAAACCAAGGACTCCTGCGGGGCAGGCGATACCTTCCACGGTGCTTTTGCCTGGTGTGTCGCCGCGGGCGCGGATACAGGGAACGCGCTGGATATCGCCTCCTGGGCCGCGGCACAGAAATGCGCGGTGTTCGGCAACGACGGTATCCCGGACAGTATTCAGCTGAAACGGTTCCTGGCCGAATCGGCATAGCTGATGACTCGAATCGGCATCACCGGGCATATCCATCTCGCCCCGGGTACAGCCGATCTCGTCCGCGACGAGATCACCACCCGGCTGCGGGCGTATCGGGGTGACCTGGTGGGGGTCAGTTGTCTTGCGCCCGGCGCGGATACCCTGTTCGCCGCCGCCGTGGTGGCGGTGGGCCGGCGGCTCGAGGTCATTCTCCCGGCCCGCCGGTACCGGGACGACGCGGTCCCCGCCGAGATGCTCGGCACTTTCGACAAGCTGCTCGCCCGGGCCGCGGCGGTCCGGGTGATGGCATTCGAGGAACCGGGCGAGGCCGCGTATAGGGCCGCGAACAACGCTCTGCTGTCCGAGATCGATCGACTACTCGCGGTGTGGGATGGGGGTACCGGAGACATCGGCAGCACAGCGGAGGCAGTGCATTCCGCTCGGTGTAGACACATACCGGTGGATATCGTATGGCCGCCCGGATCCGGACGATCAGCCAAATGAGTTTCTCTACAACGTAATTCGGGCCGCAAATCGGCGCACGCCTGTAGGCCGCCCTGCTACGGTATGCCTCATGATCGCCGTCGAATCCGGCCGATGCCATGCTCCGGACTGAAGACCTGCCCGGTCTTTTCCGAGCTGCCGACGAAGCGGCGATAGCGTCTCAGCGTTCCTATTTGCGTAGCTATGGTCTCCGGCTGCTGTTCGCGGTCTTGGCCGCCGTATGTGCCGCCTTCAGCGTGCGGGTGGGTTCGCAGCGCACCGATCTGGCGGCTCTCGGCACCGCGCTCGCTTTTGTCTGCATCCTCACCCTGGACGTCCGTATCCTGGGTTCGCGCCCCAACCGGAACTGGCATGCCGGTCGAATACTGGCCGAAGCGACGAAAACCCTCGCCTGGAAATACGCGGTCGGCGGCGCGCCGTTCGATCACACGCTCACGAGAACCGAGGCCGATGCGCAGCTCGTCGACCGGACCTGGCAACTGCAGCGCAGCTTCCTCGAGATCCAGCTCGAGCCCACCACCGGCACCACTATCACCGACCGGATGCGTGAGTTGCGCGACGGCATGTTCGCCGATCGTCGGCAGTGCTACCTCGAACACCGTCTCCAAGAGCAGCAACGCTGGTACGCGGCGAAATCGAAACACCATCGCCGTCGCGGTGGGCGGTTGCGGACGCTGGCCCTGCTCCTCGAGATCGCGGGGATCTCTGCTGCGCTGGCGAAAGCGTTCAATGCCATCGGCTTCGATCTGGCGGGTATCGTCGCGGCATCCATCGCCGGAATCGCCGCCTGGTCGTCCGCCCGCCAGGACGATCGGGTGTCCGCGGCCTATGCCGCCACTTCGAACGAACTCGCACTGATCACCGAATCCGTACGCAATGCCGGCGAAACCGATTGGGCTGCCGCGGTGGACGATGCCGAAGAGGTGATCAATCGCGAGCACGCGTTGTGGCGTGCCTTTTGCGTGGACGAACTCTGACCGGCGCAGGTTCGAAGCGCTGGACACCCTGAATGGAAGGCGGCTCGTAGCGCGCTCCGCAGTCGCAGCGCCGCGCTCGCGCACCCAGTAGTGGTCGCCACGCAGCTGCGGGACAGCCGGATCACTTCGGGGCTGCCCCGCGGACGCGGCGCTCAGTCTTTCGGCCCGCCGGCTACATAGATGACCTGCCCGGAAACGAAACCCGCGCCCTCGCTCACCAGGAACGACGCCGTATGCGCGATATCCTCCGGGTAGCCGACCCGGTTCACCGGGATCTGCGCGGCGGCGCCCTTCTGGAAATCCTCGAAATCCACCCCGACCCGGGCCGCGGTGGCGGCGGTCATATCGGTGACGATGAAGCCCGGGGCGATCGCGTTGGCGGTGACGCCGTACTTGCCGAGTTCGAAGGCGAGGGTTTTGGTGAAGCCCTGCAAACCGGCCTTCGCGGCGGAGTAGTTCACCTGGCCGCGATTGCCCAGCGCCGAGGTGCTGGACATATTGACGATGCGGCCCCATTTCTGTTCGACCATGTACTTCTGCGTGGCCCGGGTCAGCAGGAAGGCGCCGCGCAGATGGACGCCGAGTACGGTGTCCCAGTCGTCGACGCTCATCTTGAACAGCAGGTTGTCGCGCAGTACGCCGGCATTGTTGACCACGACGGTGGGCGCGCCGAGTTCGCCGGCCAGCCGCTCCACCGCGGCGTTCACCGAGTCCTCCTTGCTGACATCGGCGCCCAGCGCGATCGCCGTCCCGCCGGCGTTCTCGATCGCCGACACGGTCTCGGCGCAGGCGGCTTCGTCGAGGTCCAGGACCCCGACCTGCAGTCCGTCGGAGGCCAGCCGTGTGGCGATGGCCGCCCCGATCCCGCGGGCGGCGCCGGATACTACTGCGATCCTCTCGGCCATCAGTTCGAAGTCCTCTCGTGTGGGCGATAGTTCTTACGCCATCTAACAACGTGCGGCGTCGCGGATCGAGGGGACGGCCGGACAAGATCTTCGTGGCGGTGCTGTGCACGGCGGACAGTCCGGGTCGCCAGTGCGCCGCCGGACCGTTCTTCCGGGTTTCGGATTCGCCGGTACACATGCTGTCCGCCGGGGCGGCCTGTCCGTTTATTCACCTAGGTGTGGGTTTCCTGCACTCCCCAAATGGGTAGCGGGCCATCTATTCTCGAAACACCCCACTCACCAGTCAGTTTGGAATGTGATGACCACTCCTCAGCCCCCGTACGATCCGACGACGGGTAAGCCCTATCCCACCCAGCCCCCGGCCGGTGCCCAGCCCGCCTACGGCCCCGGCCCGCAGGCCTACGGGGCGCCGAATCAGGCGCCGGTCTCACCGGCGGATGCCGAACTCTGGGCCGCGCTGGCCCATTTCGGCGGTATCGTGCTCGGGTTCGTCGCCCCGCTCATCGTCTGGGTGATGTACAAGGACCGTGACGAGTTCGTGCGCCGGCACGCGGTGGACGCGTTGAACTTCCAGATCGTGCTGGCGATCGCCTATGTGGTGTCCGCGGTGCTGATGATCGTGCTGATCGGCTTGCTACTGTTCCCGATCGTCTGGATCGCGGGCATCGTGTTCTCGGTGCTGGCCGGTATCGCGGCCAACAACGGCCGTGAGTACAAGTACCCGTTCAATCTCGCACTGGTGAAGTAGCGGGTGTGCCCGGGCCGGCGGTCGTGGCGCCGGCCCGGGCACCCGCGCGCGGTACCGGATGGGCGCAGTTCTATCCGGTACCGGCGATCAGGGACGCAGTACCGAGGTCAGGAACTCGGTCTGGTCGTGGATGGTCTGTTCGAAGAGCTCGTCGAAGTACAGATCGAAATGCCCTGCCGGATACCGTTTCACCACCGCGTGCTTGGTCTTCCCGGCGGCCCGCAGCGCGGGTTTCACCGGGGTGATCGAATCGTTGTCGCACAGCGCGTACAGCACCGGCATCTTCAATTCCTTCACATGCCGGGCGGGGCGGGCGAACAGGATCGAGAACGCCGCGCGGGCCGCGATCGTGGGCCGGTAGTTCGGGCTCTCCTCGGCCAGCCGGCCGAATCCGGCGGGTACGTCCGAGCCGGTCATCATCGCCGTGGCGCGTTTACGTCCGGCCAGCCGGATCTGCACGGGTTTGCGCAAGACCGTGCCGAACACCAGGTCCGACGCCGCCAGGACGCCCACCTTCACGAAGCTGACCAGTCCTTTCGCCAGCGCGGAGGAGAATCCGCTGACGAACGGGACCTGCGCCACCACCGCCGCGATATAGGCGTCGTCCGGGGCCACCGCCAGGGCATGCCCGCCGCCCAGCGAGGTGCCCCACAGCGCGATACGGGTGGCGTCGAAACCGCGCAGCGTCCGGGCATAGGCCACCGCGGCGATCCAATCCTCACGCTGCCGGGCCAGATTCACCACCTGCCGCGGGTCGCCGTCGCTCCCTCCGAAATGCCGGTAGTCGAAGACCAGCACCCCCATTCCCGCCGCGGCGAACCGCCGCGCGAACCGATCCAGTCCCATTTCCCGGTTGGCCCCCAACCCGTGCCCCATCACGACGATGGGGCGCGGCTTGGGCGGGCCGGCCGGTAGGTACAACCAGCCGGCACATTTCTGACCTCCCGACGGGAAGCCGACCTCGACACGCTCCATGATCATCGACCGTACCGAGTCATCGGCCCGGAGGAGTCACCCAGCCTTGGCAGGACTGCGCCCGGACTGGGGGTGGGAAGCCGATCGCCGGCGAGTATCCTGGTGCGGCGGATGAGTCGGCCGGGCGGTCGCGGCGCCGGGAACGGGCACCCCAGTGGTGTCGCGCTCGGCGCCGAGGAAAGTCCGGACTCCACAGAGCAGGGCGGTTGCTAACGGCAACCCGGGGTGACCCGCGGGACAGTGCCACAGAAAACAGACCGCCCACGGCCCGCGAGGGCCGTGCGGTAAGGGTGAAACGGTGCGGTAAGAGCGCACCAGCGCCCCGGGTGACCGGGGCGGCTCGGTAAACCCCGCCCGGAGCAAGGTCGAAGATCGCACCTCACGGTGCGGTTGCGCAGGTGTTCGAGGGCTGCTCGCCCGAGCCTGCGGGTGGACCGCTCGAGGTACCCGGCGACGGTGTGCCCAGATGGATGGCCGCCCCCCGGCGCAAACCGGGGACAGGATCCGGCTTATGGCCGGCTCGTCCGCACCGCATTCGCTTCGTCCCGGCTGTTCGGGGTTCCGGCCGGGCTCCCCGCAGCGCGCCGGGACCGGGCCGCCGCGGCCGTTCCCCGACTGTGGTGGCCGAGAACTGGACGACGGGGGGACCGGGCGTACGATCTTTGTTTCACAGCGGGGGTCGCCGAGTGCCCCGTGCCGTCACCAGGGAAACACATGAGAGCCAGCAAATTCGCCGCCGTCGCGGTCGGGGCCGCCGTGTGCGCGCTGTCGGCCTGCGCCACCGATGACGCACCCACCACCGAGGTCCAGCCCATGACCGTTGTCGCCAGCGAGGAGACCTCTGCGGCGAGTGTGCCCCCCGCGACGAAGACGCGCGGGCAGTACGACCCGGCCGAAACCGCGGTCGGTCAGTCCGGTCTGGCGGCGTTCATCGTGTCGGTGGAGGAGGTGAACTCGCAGGAGGGGCCGGTGACCGTGTTCACCCTGCAGATCGAGAACATCACCGACGATGTGTGGAACGGTAAGAACTGGACGACGCCGACCGTGGTGTACGGCAACGCGGGCACCCCGGCCCCCCACGTCAAGTCGCCGTCGGAGGGGTTCGGCGACGGTGTGCAGGGCTTGGTCCCGCCCGGCAGCCGCCAGACGGTGAAACACGCGTACAAAGTGACCAAGGCACAGCTGAATCCGGCGGTGTTGACCGCAGGCAGTGTGCTGTGGCAGGGCGACTTCTCGAATTTCCACCGGTGAGCCCGTCTCGGCCCCCACTGGGTCGGGGCCTGCCGCGTGCCGCGGGGAGGAGATGAGTATGGCGATTCTGGTCACCGGTGCCACCGGGAACATCGGCCGGAAGGTCGTCGATCAGCTGGTGCTACGGGGTGCGACCGATATCCGGGCGCTCACCGTCGACCCGGCGAAGGCCGCGCTTCCGGCCGGTGTCGACGCGGTTCGCGGATATCTGCGCAGACCCGGCACACTGCCGGCCGCGTTCGAGGGGGTGGACCGGATGTACCTGGCGTCGATCCACGACGGGGTGGACGAGGTGGTCGACGTCGCCCGCGCCGCGGGGGTGCGCCATATCGTCGACCTGTCCGGGGAGCCGGACAGCTGGTGGGGTGCGATCGCGGCAGCGGTCGAGGGCAGCGGGATCGCCTGGACTCATCTGTGGCCGGGGGATTTCATGGAGAACACGGGGATGTGGGCGCAACAGATCCGGGCGACCGGCGCGGTGCGCGAACCCGACCCCGAGGCCGGTAGTACGCCGATCGCGATGGACGATATCGCGGCGGTCGCCGCGGTCGCGCTGACCGAGGACGGTCATCGTGGGCGGGCGTACGAGCTGACCGGTCCGGAGAAGCTGAGCCGGGCCGGGCTGGTGCGGGAGATCGCCGCCGCACTGGGCCGCACGATCGATTTCGTGCGCGTCACTCCCGAGGAGACCGTGCGCGCGCTGCGCCCGGCGATGGGGGACAACGCGCAATGGTATGTCGACAATGTCCTCATCGGGCTGGACGAGCACACGCTGCCGCCGAACCGGGTGGTCGAAGAAATAGTCGGACGCCCGGCGACGACCTTCGCGCAATGGGCCGCACGATATGCGACCGAATTCTTCGGTGAGACCGGTTCCCGCGAGCGTTGATCGGAAAACCCCTCGTTTCGCCCGACCCGGTCGGTTCGTGCCGCTTGTCTTTTTCCGGTGAATTCCACGGCGTGTCGCGCTACGAAATTCACCGGGGAGCGGATCGGCGTGTGGCTACCGACCCGAGCACATGACGGCGACCATCTGATACACGGCCTGTGTTTCGGCGTCGGTCGCTTCGGCACCGCCGGCCGCGAGCCGGTCGGACAGCGCGGCGAGCACCTCGTCCTCCGGGTCGCCGGCCCTGATCTCGGCGCAGGTTTCGGTGAAGATCGCGGTGATCGCCGCGTCGTCGCGGCCCGCGGCCAGACCGGGGAAGGCGCCGCGGAAGCCGATCACGAAAGAACCGGCCTTGACCTGGTCTATTTGTGCGGTATCGGGAGTCGCGGCGACGGACGTCGGAGTGGCCGTGGGGGTCGGTTCGGCGGTGTCGCTTCCGCAGGCGGCGACGGCGGGCAGGACCGCGACGAGGACGGCGGTGAGTAAGGACAGAGGTCTGTGCACGTGCCGGATGGTAACTCCGCGAGATGGACACCGTCCCCCGCCCGGCGGGGGACGACGTTCATCCAGCGGCCACTCAGGCCGAGGGACCGATCACGAACATCTGCGCGAGGGACGCAGCCTGCTGCGGACCGACGAGGGGGAGCAGATAGTCATAGATGAGAGTGGACATACGTGAGGAAACTCCAGCTCGGATGTAGTCGGACGCTTACGGTTCGCCACAGTATCAGTTGCCGGGTGTGAACGATCTTTTCCGGCGGGATTCGTGCAGAACTGGCATAAATGGTGATTGCCGTCATAAAGTATGCGGGGTCGGCAGGCTCGCCCGGTGCCCTGGAGTTCGCGGAACGAGCCGATTCATACCTATCGGAAGACAGGTCACAACACATATGCGGGTAGCACGTACCTTGGCAACCGGAGCTTTGATGGCCGGGGCCGCATCTGTTCTCGCTACCGTGGGCGCCGGCTCGGCCGGCGCCGTTGCGGTGACACCGCTGCCCGGTGGAGTGCGGGTGGACCTCAGCCCGGCGGACACCCGCTGGGTGGATCAGAACAATATCGGGCAGATGGTTGCGGGCATTCCGCATCCGTCGGCGCCGTCGTTCGGTCAGGCGCTGGACGCGGCCGCGGCCGTTTCCGCCGCTCAGCCCAACGGCCGGGTGGTTTTCACGGTGTTCGGTCCGCTGCACGAACTGAGCGGCTCGATGCTGGCATTGCAGTAGTTCGTACGGATTTCCGTACCGTCGGGCCGGTACCGGGGCAACCCGGTACCGGCCCGGTTCGTTATCGGCCCGGGTCGATGGCCGCTGACTCACCGAAACCTCTGTGCCGCTGTGCTTTCGGGGGCCGGCGTCTCAGGCCGTATCGATGGCGGCGGCCGCCGCGGGATACTGCGCCAGGCAGCGACCGGCGGCGGTGTCCTCGGCATCGGCGAGTGCCTCGAACAGGGTGGTGTCCTCGCCCGCGGCATGGGCTACGGCGGCGCGGGCGCGCAGCGCGTCGTGCGATTCGACGGCGTCCCGGTGATCGCCCAGCACGGTCTGCAGATGTTTGGCGCGTTTGCCGAGGTCCGCGGCGGTATCGCCCAGGACCGCGGTGGCGGCCTCGCAGGAATACCGTAAACGTTTGGCGCTCTTGCGGATATCGTGCAGCAGTTCGACCCGGTCGGCGGGTGCCACGGTCGGCTCGGCCCGCACCAGGCCCCGGACCCGTTTCCGGTCCTTGCGCAGTACCGTCTCGAACATCTCGCCGGCCGGTGTCGCGGCCACCGATTCGCGCAACGGCGGCGCTGTGCGCCATTGCTTCAACTCCCGCCGCATGGCGCGGTACCGGTCGCTGTCCAGGGCCGTCAGGATTTCGCCGTGCGCGGCGGCGTACCGGTCGCGTTCGGCGCGGACCAGACGGTCGTAAGTCGACTCCAGGCCGGCCGATCCGGGATCGGCGTAGCGGTCGAGCAGCGCGGCGAAACGTTCGGCGCGGACCTCCGCGTCGCGTGCCACGCCCAATAGTCCGGCCAGCCACGCGAGTTCGGTGCGCATCCGGTTGTCGGCGTCCGGGTCGAGCAGCTTCTGGTAGGAACGCAGCACACTGCGCAAACGGCGGGTCGCGACCCGCATCTGATGGACCGAGTCGTCGGCATCGGCCCGCACATCCGGTTCGGCGGTGAGGAGGCGTTCGATATCGGCCCCCAGTGCGTCGGTGAGGGCGTCGGCCGCCGCGATCGATTCATCGGCCATGGTGTGCCGCCGTCGCGAAGGTGTCGGTCGCCTCGACCAGATGATGGGTGATCCCGGGCTCGGCGGCGGAATGCGCCGCGTCGTCGACGATGTGCAGGCGCGACCCCGGCCAGGCGCGATGCAGGTCCCACGCGCTCACCGCCGGGCAGACGATATCGTGGCGGCCCTGCACGATCACGGCGGGAATATGGGTGATCGCGCCGATATCGCGCAGCAGTTGGGCCTCGTCCAGGAAGCCGCCGTGCCGGAAATAGTGGTTCTCGATCCGGGCGAAGGCGAGGGCGAACCGGGTATCGGCGGTTTCGGCCATCCGCTCGGGGTCCGGGCGCAGCGTACTGGTGGCGCTTTCCCAAGCGGTCCACGCGCGGGCCGCCGCGGTGACGATCTCCGGATCCGCGGAATCGAACAGGCGGTGGTAGGCCTCCACCAGATCGCCGCCGCGTTCGGCCTCCGGAACCGGGGCGAGGAATTTCTCCCACTCGTCCGGGTAGACGTAACCGGCGCTGCCGTTGTAGTACCAGTCGATCTCCTTGCGGCGCAGCAGGAATATCCCCCGCAGTACCAGTTCGGTGACGCGCTGTGGATACCGCTGCGCGTAGGCGAGTGCGAGGGTCGAACCCCACGAACCGCCGAACACCAGCCACTGCTCGATACCGAGCGCGGTACGCAGCGCTTCGATATCGGCGATCAGATGCGCGGTGGTGTTGACCGAGAGATCGGCGCCGTCGGCGATATGCGGGGTCGAGCGGCCGCAGCCGCGCTGATCCAGCAGCACGATCCGGTAGCGGTCCGGGTCGAAGAACCGGCGGTTGAGCGGCGTGGTGCCGCCGCCCGGGCCGCCGTGCAGGAACACCGCCGGTTTCCCGTCCGGGTTCCCGCTGGTCTCCCAGTACACCGCTTGGCCGTCGCCGACCTCGAGCATGCCCTGGGCATAGGGTTCGACCGGCGGGTACAGCGGACGCATCAGAAGGCCAGACCGGAGGCCAGGTCGGGAAGTTCGAGCGCCCGGACGGCCTCGTCGTGCACATCGGAGCAGGCCTGCACGGTCACCCGGTCCACCACGGCCTTGTCGGCCAGGACCTGGGCATTGATACCGCCGTTGGTGAGCGCCCATTCGTGGACCATGGCGTTGAGACCGATCCGGCCCAGTGTCGGACCCTGGACCCGCCAGTTGGACAGCTCGGGGCGCATCATGTCGCACAGGTTCTGGGCGGCCTTGTCGGAGACCTCCAGCGGAGTGGCGGGTGCGGCGCTGCCCGTGGTCTTCGGGGTCGCGGTGGCGGAAGCGGTGGACGCGGCCGGAGAGGTGTCCTCCGAACCCGTCTGCACACCACCGCACGCGGTGAGCAGCACCGCCCCGCACACTCCCGCCACCGTGAGGGCACCCCGTGTTGTCCAAGCGCGTCGCCGCATCAGTACCTCAGAACTCGAGTCGGAACCGTCGACACCGAGTTTGCCATCCCGCGCCGGACTGGGGACCCGCTGCGAGCCCGGCCCGGGTCAGAAACTGTGTTCCGGACCCGGGAACGTGCCGCGGCGGACCTCCTCGGCGTAGGCGGCGGCCGCCCCGCGCAGTTCGTCGCCGACCGCGGCGAACCGTTTGACGAACTTGGCGGTCTTCCCGCTGGTGAAGCCCGCCATGTCCTGCCAGACGAGCACTTGGGCGTCGCAGTCGGCGCCGGCGCCGATGCCGACCGTGGGAATGGTGAGCTTGCGGGTGACCTGGCCCGCCACCTCGGCCGGGACCATCTCCATCACCACCGAGAACGCGCCCGCGGCCTGGACCGCGATCGCGTCGGCGAGCAACCCCTCGGCGCCCTCGCCCCGGCCCTGGACGCGGTAGCCACCCAGGGTGTTGACGCTCTGCGGGGTGAAGCCGATATGCGCCATCACCGGGATACCGGCGGCGGTGAGCAGCCTGATCTGGTCGGCGACGCGTTCACCGCCCTCCAGTTTCACCGCGTGCGCGCCGCCCTCCTTCATGAACCGGGTAGCCGTGGCGAGGGCCTGTTCGGGCGAGCCCTCGTAGGTGCCGAACGGCAGGTCGGCCACGACCAGGGCGTGTGGTGCGCCGCGCACCACGCCGCGCACCAGCGGGATCAGCTCGTCGGTGGTGATGGGCACAGTGGTCTCGTATCCGTACACCACATTGGCGGCCGAATCGCCGATGAGCAGGACGGGAATACCGGCCTCGTCGAAGAGCCGGGCGCTGGAGTAGTCGTAGGCGGTGAGCATCGCCCAGCGTTCACCGGTCGCCTTCATCTGTCGCAGATGCTGGACGCGGGTGGGTCGCCGGGCCGGTTTCGCCGCCGCGGCGGCACCGTAGGCAGGTGTTTCCGAGGTGGCATCGGGCGTGCCGGATGATACGGACATCATCGTCCCTTTCGTCTCCTCGAGGCCCTGATCGGGTCCCCGGGTCTGGTTGACGCCCTCCAGTGTGCACCCGTGGCCGAGCCCGGATTAAGCCCGCGACCAGGTGCGGTTCGTCACATCCCCGGGAGCGGGCGCGGTCCGGCTAGCATGGCGGCAGTGCGGAGCGGGTGTGGTGGGCCGGCGGGTGTGCTGGCGGTGCTGGCTGTGGCGACGGTGCTCGTCGCGGGGTGCGCGGACGAGGTCCGGGAGCAACCGGATCCGCCCGCGCCGATCCCCGCCGAGCTGAGTCGTTTCTACAACCAGACGCCGGCCTGGGAGTCGTGCGCCGGCTACACCGACCCCGGGGAAGCGTTGCCGCCGGCCGCGCAGTGCGCCCGCATCGAGGTTCCCGTCGACTACGCCGACCCCGCCGGCCCGACCGCGCAACTGGCGGTGTCCAGGATGCGCGCCACCGGGGACCGGATCGGTTCGGTACTGATCAACCCCGGCGGCCCGGGCATGTCCGGGCTGTCCACGGTGATGCTGGGGGGCGGGACCGAGCTGGCCGATCGGTTCGACCGGGTGGGGTTCGACCCCCGCGGAGTCGGCGCCTCCACGCCCGCGGTCGACTGCCTGACCCCACCGGAAGCCGATGCCGAGCGGGCCGAACTCCCGGTGCCCAACACGCCGGAGGGCATCGCGGAGGCCGAGACCGAGAACCGCGAGTACGCCGACCGCTGCGTGGCCCGCACCGGGACGGAATTCCTCGCCCATGTCGGCACCCGCGAGGTGGTCCAGGACATGGACATCATGCGGGCCGCGCTGGGTGATCGGCAGCTGACCTATCTCGGCTACTCCTACGGCACCCGCCTGGGGACCGCGTACGCGGAGAAGTTCCCGGGCAATGTCCGCGCCATGGTCCTGGACGGCGCCATCGATCCCTCGCAGGACCCCGTCGCGGAGTCACTCCGCCAGGCAGCGGGTTTCCAGAAGGCCTTCGACGCGTACGCCGCGGACTGCGTCCGGTCACCGGACTGCCCACTCGGGACCGACCCCGCGCAGGCGGTGCCGCGGTTCCGTGCCCTGGTGAATCCGCTGTGGGACGCCCCCGCCGCCACCACCGATCCCCGCGGCCTCAGCTACGACGACGCGATCACCGGTGTGCAGCAGACCCTGTACGGCGCCGATTTCTGGCCGGTGCTCACCATCGGGCTCACCGAGCTCTCCCAGGGCCGCGGCGATACGCTGCTGCAACTCGCCGATATGTACAACGGCCGCCGGGACGACGGTACCTACAGCAATCTCACCGACGCCTTCGACGCGATCCGCTGTGTGGACGATCCGCGGGTCACCGATCGCGCGGTGGCCGGCCGGCAGGACACCGAATACCGCCGGGCCGCGCCGTTCCTGGACGACGGCCGCGGCACCGGGGCGGCGCCACTGGAACTGTGCGCGCAGTGGCCGGTGCCCAACACCAGCCGACCGCACGATATCTCCGTCGAGGGGCTGCCCGAGCTGGTGGTGGTGTCCACGACCGGCGATCCGGCCACTCCGTACCAGGCCGGTGTCGATCTCGCCCAGCAACTCGGTGCGGCACTGATCACCCACGAGGGCGACAGCCACACCGTGGTCTTCAACGGCGGGGCCACCTGCGTGGACGACGCGGTCGTGCGCTACCTGGTGGACCTCGAGCCCCCCGCCGAGGGTCTACGCTGTTGAGCCGACACACAGCGCAGCGCGTCATGTAACACGGATTTAACGCCGGGTGCCTACTCTCGCGGTCATGGATCGCCAGAAGGAATTCGTGCTGCGGACGCTCGAAGAGCGGGATATCCGCTTCGTACGTCTCTGGTTCACCGACGTACTGGGCTATCTCAAGTCCGTCGCCATCGCGCCCGCCGAGCTCGAGGGGGCTTTCGAAGAGGGCATCGGATTCGACGGATCGGCGATCGAAGGGTTCGCCCGGATCTCCGAGGCCGATATGGTGGCCCGGCCCGACCCCTCGACCTTCCAGGTGCTGCCGTGGTCCTCCAGCAAAGGCCACCAGCATTCCGCCCGGATGTTCTGCGATATCACCATGCCCGACGGATCGCCGTCGTGGGCCGATCCGCGCCATGTGCTGCGGCGTCAGCTCAACAAGGCCGGCGACGTCGGTTTCAGCTGCTACGTGCATCCGGAGATCGAGTTCTTCCTGCTGAAGAACCAGCCCGACGGCGTCGACCCGGTCCCCGCCGACAACGGCGGCTTCTTCGACCAGGCGGTCCACGATTCCGCGCCGAACTTCCGGCGGCACGCCATCGACGCGCTCGAATCCATGGGTATCTCGGTGGAGTTCAGCCACCACGAGGGCGCGCCCGGCCAGCAGGAGATCGACCTGCGCTACGCCGACGCCCTGTCGATGGCCGACAATGTGATGACCTTCCGCTACCTGATCAAGGAAGTGGCCATCGACGAGGGTGTGCGCGCCACGTTCATGCCCAAACCGTTCGCCCAGTACCCGGGCTCGGCCATGCACACACATATGAGCCTGTTCGAGGGCGAGGCGAACGCGTTCTCCGATCCGGACGACCCGGACAACCTGTCGACCACCGCGCGCGCCTTCATCGCGGGCATCCTCGAACACGCGCACGAGATCAGCGCCGTCACCAACCAGTGGGTGAACTCCTACAAGCGCCTCATCCACGGCGGCGAGGCGCCGACCGCGGCCTCGTGGGGCCGGTCCAACCGCTCGGCGCTGGTCCGGGTGCCCATGTACACCCCGAACAAGGCGTCGTCGCGGCGCGTCGAGATCCGCAGCCCCGATTCCGCCTGCAACCCGTACCTGACCTTCGCGGTTCTGCTGGCGGCCGGTCTGCGCGGTGTCGAGAAGGGCTACACGCTGCCGCCGGAGGCCGAGGACGACGTCTGGTCGCTCACCGCCGCCGAACGGCGTGCCATGGGCTTCAAGGAGCTGCCCGGCACCCTGGACGAGGCACTGCACGCCATGGAGCGCTCCGAGCTCGTCGCCGAAACGCTGGGCGAGCACGTCTTCGACTTCTTCCTCCGCAACAAGCGCCGGGAGTGGTCGGATTACCGCGCCCAGGTGACGCCGTTCGAGCTGCGCGAATACCTCGGTCTTTGACCTGTCGTCTCGTCCGCTCGGCACCCTGTGGTCGCCGGGCGGGCGGGATCCGCGGGTCGCGAGGGCGACGAGCACGCCCGGCGACACCGCGATTCGGTCGGTGACCCACGCCTCGTTTCCCGGTCCGTGGCCGGCCGATCCGGCACCCGGACCGGCCGGTTCCGTGACATCGCACGGGTGCGGGCGGCGACCGCACCCGACCGAGGGGTCCGGCACATCTCGACCCCGGAAGTCGGTACCTTGAGCTCATGGTCCGCCCACCGTCCGCCCGGTCCGCCGTCCCCGGCGTCGGCCGTCTGGGATTGCTCGAACCGTCGGCCGCCGATTCGCTGAAATCGCTCGGCTGGGACAATATCGAGAGCATTCCGGTGCTGTGGTCGCTGTCGCGGGCGCCGGACGCCGATCTCGCGCTCAACACGCTGATCAGATTGGCCGAGGCGCTCGGGAACGACTGGGCCGAACTGGATTCGGCGATCCGGGCCGAAACGATGCTGCGTGGCCGGCTGTTCGCGCTGCTGGGTTCCTCGACAGCGCTCGGTGATCATCTGGTGGCCGACCCGTGGGCCTGGGTGCTGCTGCGCCGGGAGGAACTGCCCGACCGCGACGAGCTGATCGCCGATCTGCTCGCGGTCGTCGGCGGCGAACCGGAGTCCGGGCCCAATGCCGCGCCGATGCTGTACCGGGCCACCGAAGCCGGGCCGGAAGTGGTCGCGGCACTGCGCAAACGGTACCGCGATCAACTCATGCTGCTGGCCGCCGTCGATCTGGCCGCCACTGTCGAGGACGAGCCGGTGGTCCCGTACGAGTCGGTGGGTCGCCAGCTCACCGCACTTGCCGATGCCGCGCTCACCGCCGCGCTGGCGGTGGCGGTGGCCCGGGTATGCCGTGACGAACCGTGCCCGGTGCGGCTGGCCGTGATCGCCATGGGCAAGAGCGGGGCGTGCGAACTCAACTACGTCAGCGATGTCGATATCGTCTTCGTCGCCGAACCCGCCGACGCCGTCGCCACCCGGCTGGCCGCCGAACTGATGACCGTGGGCTCCTCGGCCTTCTTCGAGGTCGACGCCGCGCTGCGGCCCGAGGGGAAGGCCGGCGCGCTGGTGCGCACGCTGGAGTCCCATCTGGCCTACTACCAGCGCTGGGCGCGGACCTGGGAGTTCCAGGCGCTGCTCAAGGCCCGGCCGATGACCGGCGATCTGGACCTCGGCGAACAGTATCGTTCGGCCACCGACGCATTGGTGTGGACGGCCTCCGAACGACCGGATTTCGTGCCGGATGTGCAGGCGATGCGCCGCCGGGTGGAGAATCTGGTGCCCGCCGACCTGCGCGAACGGGAGCTCAAACTCGGTAGCGGCAGCCTGCGCGATGTGGAGTTCGCGGTGCAGCTGCTGCAACTCGTGCACGGCCGGGTGGATCCGAAACTGCATGTCCAGGGCACCGTGGAGGCTCTCGCGGCACTCGCCGCGCGCGGATACGTGGGCCGCGAGGACGCCGCCAACCTCACCGCGTCCTACGAATTCCTGCGCCTGCTCGAACACCGGTTGCAGTTGCAGCGGCTCAAACGCACCCATACGCTGCCCGCCGCCGACGACGAGGAAGGGATGCGCTGGCTGGCCCGCGCCGCGCATATCCGCCCGGACGGTAGACGCGATGCCGCGGGAGTGTTGCAGGCCGAGCTGCGCCGGCAGACCGGCCGGATCCGCCGGCTGCACACCAAACTCTTCTACCGGCCGCTGCTGGAGTCGGTGGCCCGCCTGGACTCCGACGCGCTGCGCCTGAGCCCCGACGCCGCCGTCCGGCAACTCGCCGCCCTCGGATACGCCGCGCCCGAGCACGCGCTCAGCCATCTGCGCGCGTTGACCAGCGGTGTCTCCCGTAAGGGCCGGATCCAGGCAGTGCTGCTGCCGACCCTGCTGGAGTGGCTCGGCGAGACTCCCGACCCCGACGCCGGGCTGCTCGCCTACCGGCGGGTGTCGGAAGGACTGGTGGACCAGGACTGGTATCTGCGGGTGCTGCGCGACGAGGGTGCGGTCGGGCAGCGGCTGATGATGGTGCTGGGCTCCTCGGCGTATCTGCCGGATCTGCTGATCAACGCCCCCGAAACCATCCGTATGTACGCCGACGGCCCGCACGGACCGCTGCTGCTGCGCACCCAGCCGGTCGAGGTGGCGGGCGGCATCCTCACCGCCGCCGACCGCTACACCGACCCCAAACGGGCCGTGGCCACCGCCCGTTCCCTGCGCCGGCACGAACTCGCTCGGGTGGCCTCGGCGGATCTGCTGGGTCTGCTGGACGTGCCGCAGGTCTGTGCCGCCCTGTCCGCGGTGTGGGTGGCAGTGCTCGAGGCGTCGTTGCGGGCGGTGATCCGGGCCAGCGTCGCCGAACGCGGCGCGCCCGCGCCCGCCGATTTCGCGGTGATCGGCATGGGCCGGCTCGGCGGCCGGGAACTCGGCTACGGCTCCGATGCCGATGTGCTGTTCGTCTGCGATCCGCGGCCCGGCGAGGACGAGCACGTCGCCGTGAAATGGGCCAACGGCATCGCCGAGCAGGTGCAGAAACTGCTCGGCGCCCCCAGTACCGACCCGCCGCTGCAGGTCGACGCGGGCCTGCGGCCGGAGGGCCGCAGCGGCACGCTCGTACGCACCCTGGCCGCCTACGACTCGTACTACCGCCAGTGGGCGCAGCCGTGGGAGGTGCAGGCGCTGTTACGCGCCCATCAAGTGGCCGGTGACGGAGACCTGGGCCTGCGATTCCTGCACACGATCGACGGGGTGCGCTATCCGGCCGGCGGTGTCTCCGCCGAGGCGGTCCGCGAGATCCGCCGCATCAAGGCCCGGGTCGATTCCGAACGGCTGCCCCGCGGTGCCGACCCGGCCACCCACACCAAGTTGGGTCGCGGCGGTCTCGCCGATATCGAATGGACTGTGCAGCTGCTGCAATTGCGGCACGCACACGAGATCCCGGCACTGCACAACACGTCGACGCTGGAATCGCTCGATGTGATCGAACAGGCGGAGCTGCTGAGCCCGAGGGATACCGACCTGCTACGCCAGTCCTGGCTCACCGCCACCGCGGCCCGCAATGCGCTGGTCCTGGTACGCGGTAAACCGTCCGACCAGCTGCCCGGTCCGGGCACCGCGCTGTCGGCAGTGGCCCGGGTGGCGGGCTGGCCCACCGACGACGGCGGCGAGTTCCTCGACCACTACCTGCGCGTCACCCGCCGGGCCAGAGCGGTGGTGGAACGGGTCTTCGGCGTCTGACGTACCTGCCGCGCGGCCGTGCCCGCATTCGAGGAACCGAATCCGTGACCGGGCCTCGGGCTGCCCCGGATGGCCACCAGTTGTCGTTCGGAGCCCGGCTGCCCCCGGAGAACCGGCCGTCTTCGGACCACCGGCCGAGTGTGCACCACCTCACCATGCGGGCAGCGGTGGCCGTTCTGTGGCATGCTTGGTGGCGAGTACGAGTTGTTGAAGTGATCGCTCGGCTCGCAACAGGAAGTAAAATAACAGTATGTCGCAAGGCAGTGTGAAGTGGTTCAACGGCGAAAAGGGCTTCGGGTTCATCGCGCAAGACGGTGGCGGCCCGGATGTTTTCGTCCACTACTCCGCGATTTCCGGCTCCGGCTTCAAGTCCCTTGACGAGGGACAGCGTGTCGAGTTCGAGATCGAGCAGGGTCAGAAGGGCCCGCAGGCTCAGAGCGTCCGCGCTATCTAGGAGCCGACCAACATGGAACCCGCGCCACGGCGCGGGTTTCTTGCTTTTCCGGGCACGGTACCGGCCCGCGGCCGCCGAGCCCACGCGCGATCGGATGTGGTGGTGTCGTGGGTGGCCGGACGGCCGGGTGACGCGCGCATCCGGAGCGAATGCGGGGGTACGCCTAGGATGGCTGCCGGGGACGTCAGTGTCCGGAATCGGGTGACCAGATCCTCCAGCGCGCGCCGGTCCTCCAGATCGGCCGGCCGGTAGCCGTCTGCCGCGGTGACCGTCACCGGGGTGCCTCGCACGATGCCGAGTTCCGGCCAGCACCAGGGCAGCACCGGTAGATTCACCGCGCGGTCGTTGGCGGCGACGGTGATCCGCGATGTACAGCCGGGGAGGGAACCGGCCAGTTCCTCGGCGGCCGCGGCGGTCAGCGGGCCGGGGGAGCGGAATTCCTCGATGTACACCGGACCTCCTCAGAGAATGTGGAGTTCAGTGTAGGACCGGCCGGGGGCTGACGGCCGTCCCGCCGACCGCCGTGCCGCAGAGTGGACGAGCCGTCCGCACGTCGGCTCTGTACGTCGTTGCCCCCCTTGTGTTTCGATATTCCTCGGCGCGGTCGCGGTGGTATCGCGGGCGCGCGGCGCCGGGCCCGCGGGCCCGGTCGGGAACGGGGAGGCGGAAATGATCAGAACACGGTGGTCACGGTGGGGCGTCACGGCAGCAGCGGTGGCTCTGACGGTATCGGCGCTGTCGGCGTGCTCGCCGGCCAATTCGACACAGCGGGATGCCGAGAACCCGTGGCAGATCACGGGAGCCACGACCAGCACCGGGCCCAGCGGGTCCCGGGACGGAGTACCCGACACCGACCGGCAGGCCGCGAACGGTGACGGCGGTGAGATGGACCGGCTCGCGCTCAACGCGGTCGCCGATATCGAGGAGTTCTGGACGGAGAACTATGCGGCGACCTTCCCGGGCGAGTTCCGGCCGGTCTCGCGACTCATCTCCTGGGACGCCGATGCCCGCGAACGCGATTCGGTCGAGTTCTGCACGATCAGCACCCACGAACTCGTGAACGCCGCCTACTGCGGAACCGACGACACCATCGGCTGGGACCGCGGAGTACTGCTGCCGGAGCTGGTCGAGCAGTTCGGCGACATGGCGGTGGTGATGGTGCTCGCCCACGAATACGGGCACGCCCTGCAGATACCCGCCGGGATCGCGACCGAGGACTCCCCGGGGCTGGTCACCGAACAGCAGGCCGACTGCCTGGCCGGTGTGTTCCTGCGGCATGTGGCCGAGGGCGATTCCCGGCATTTCACGCTCAACACCACCGAGGGGCTCAACGGCGTCCTGGGCGCCACCGTCGCGGTCCGTGACCGTGACCCCGACGACCCGGACAATGTGCACGGCAGCGCCTTCGAACGCGTCACGGCCGTGCAGATGGGTTACACGAACGGCGCCCGGGCGTGTGCGCAGATCGACGAACAGGAGATCGAGGCCCGCCGGGCCGGTCTCCCGGTGACCTTCGAGGAACCCGGTGAGGAGTACCTGCAGCTGGAGGTGACCGAGGATTCGCTCGCGGACATGGCCGGCGCGCTCGCCGATATCCTGCCGGTCACCGGTGCGCCCGAATACGACTACGACGGCGTGCCGGCCCGTTGCTCCGAGGCGACCCCCACCGCGCCCGTCGCCTACTGCCCGGTCACCGATGTGATCGGCACGGATGTCGACGCGCTGGCAGAGCGGGCGGGTGGGACGGGCGGTGAGGACGAACCGCTGTCGGCCATCGTCGCCGGCGACTACAACGCCTTCGTGGTGTTCGTCTCCCGCTACACCCTCGCCTACCAGAACGACCGACAGCTCGGCCTGGTCGGCGCCGAGACGGCGGGATTGCGCACCGCCTGCCTGTCGGGTGTGGTGACCACCGCGCTGAGCAGGGCGAACAGTAATCCGCGCCTGTCCGCCGGGGACTTGGACGAGGCAGTGTCGGGCCTGCTCGCCGACGGACTGGCGGCCAGTGACGTCAACGGCGACGTGGTCGGCGAGGGCTATCTGCGGCTGGACGCGTTCCGGCTGGGCGTGCTCGAGGGCGAAAGCGCCTGCCTCGCGGAGTACGAGTAGAGCGCGCGCCGGCGCCCGCACGCGGGTGCGGTTCGGCCGGGCTCGGAGCGGATCCGGGCCGCCACCGAACGGCTCCGCCCGGGACCGCCGACCGATTCGGCGGCGGCGCCCCCGAGGACTCGCGCCGCCCGGTTCCGCTTCGCCGCCGGCGCTACTCGCCGGTGACCCGCGCCTCCAGCCACGTCACCACATCGGCGAGTACCTGATCGCGTTCGGGTTCGTTGAAGATCTCGTGGTAGAGCCCGTCGTAGCGGCGGACGGTGAGATCGGTGGTGCCCGCGCGCTGTTCGATCCGGTCGGTACTCGCCGGTGCGGCGATGGCGTCGCGGGTTCCGTGCAGCGCAAGCGTCGGGACCCGTAACTCCGGCAAGCGGCCGAGCACGGCGCCGGCCGCCGTGAGGATCTCCGTCGCCGTGCGGGCGGGCAGCTTTCCGCGGAACACCAGCGCGTCGTTGTCGTAGGCCGCGACGACCGCCGGGTCCCGGCTGATCTGCGACGAGTCGAGTTTCAGCACACCCAGGTTCGGGGCCAGCCGGGTGAGCACCGGGGCGAGGAGCCGCTGCGCCGGATTTCCGGCGTCTATGATCAGCGGCGGCGCCGACACCACCACTCCGGCCACGTCCAGCGGCGCCCTGGTCGCCAGGTAGAGGGTGATCAGGGCGCCCATGGAATGGCCGACCACGAACGCCGGCGCGCCGGGATGTTCCGTGCGCGCCGCGGCGAGCAGGGCCGCCACATTGTCGGCGGCATTGTCGATGGAGCCGATATTGGCGCGCGTGCCCGCGTCGGCGGATTCCCCGTGCCCCACATGGTCGAACGCGTACACCGCGAAACCGGCGGCCGCCAGGGTCCGCGCGACGTACTCGTAGCGACCCGAGTGCTCGGCCACTCCGTGTACGAGGACGATGACCCCGCGCGCCGTCGCGGGCACCCAGGAACGCCGGCTCAGCCGGTGTCCGGCATGCTCGAACTCCCCGCGCTCCACTCGTATGTCCTGGTCGCTGCTCACCGGATCCTCCCTCGAAGCTGTACACGTGGTCCGCGGCGGGCAGGCACACCACCTCTTCGGAAACCCTTCGAAGCAGATGCGCCCGCGGTCGGCGGAGGTTTCGCCGCGTCGGAGTTCCTGCCCGGCCGGTCCGCACGGTCCCGCTGCGGAGGTATCGCTTCAGCCGGCCCGTTCCGGCTCGGCGAGTGCGGTGAGCAGGCGCCGGTTGAAGTCGATGAGGCGAGCGTAGTTCACCCGCGACAGCCGCTCGTCGTTTCCGTGTATCCGTTCCAGATCCGCGGCTGTGAGCCGGATCGGGGCGAAATTGCAGCGGGTGGCGGCCAGATCGTCGTAGTGGCGCGAGTCGGTGGCGCCGGGAACGAGACCGGTCGTCACCGCGGCGCCGGGCACCACCTCCGTGGTGAGGCGTGCGATGAGGTCGAACCGCGGCCCCGGACCGGTCGCCGGGGTGGGTTCCGAAGTCATGCCCACCAGTTCGATCCGGACCTGTGCGTCACGAACGGCCCGGCGGCAGTGCGAGAGCACCGATTCGACCGTATCGCCCGGCAGGATCCGGAAGTTGATCAGCGCCTCGGCCTGCTGCGGCAGGACATTCGCCTTCACCCCGCCGCGGATCACCGTGGGTGCCGTGGTGGTCCGCACCAGCGCCTCGGTCTGCGGTGTCGCGGCCATGATCCGGCCGATCACCGGCGCCGCCAGCCCCGCGAATCCGAGCAACCGGCGTTTGGTCGCGGGCAGGTGCGGGCGCAGGCGAGTGAGCATATCGGTGACCACGGGTGTGACCCGTAGCGGCATCGGGTCGTCCTGGATCCGGCTCACGGCACGAGCCAGCCGGCCGACCGCGGTCCGTCGCCCCGGCATGGACGAGTGCCCGCCCTTCTCCGACACCGACAACCGGACCGTGGCATACCCCTTCTCACCGAGCATGATGGTGGCCACCGGGACGGTCACCTCGTCCACGATCCCCTCGGTGATCACCCCGCCCTCGTCCAGCAGCAGGTCGGCGTGGACCCCTTGCTCCCGCAGCCGCGCGGCCATCCGGACCGCGCCGCGGTCGCCGAACACCTCTTCGTCGTGGCCGAACGCCAGGTGAACGGTGTGGCGGGGCCGCACGCCGTCGGTGAGAGCGGATTCGACGGCCTCCAAGACGGCCAGCACCCGGCTCTTGTCATCGATGGCGCCGCGACCCCAGATGAACTCCGCGTCCACCACGCCCGCGAACGGTGGATGGGTCCACCGGGCCGGATCGTCCGCGGGCACCACGTCCTGGTGCGCGAGCAGGATCGCGGCTGTTCGCGTGGGGTCCACGCCCCGCCAGGTGTAGAGCCGGCTGTGGCCGAAGCGTTCGAGCTCCAGTTCGGCGTGCACCCGCGGGAACGACCGCTCGAGGTGCGCGCCGAGCCGCTCGAACTCGGCGTCGGCCGCCGCGCCGGAGCCGTCGCGGCCCGGTTCGGGCTCCTCCCGGGACACCGTCGCGCACCGCAACGCCGCGGCCAGCCGCTCCGCCGTCGCGTTGTCGACCGGTGCGCTGGTCGCCGGATCGGCCTCGAGGTGGGTGGACATCACTGCATTCTCCTCGCCCGCGCAACCCCCGGCACGGACTGTCCGGCGGGACGGCAGCGCTCGGAGACCGGCGGAGTACGTCCCGTGGCCCGAGCGGTGCGGGCCGGGCATTATTCTGGGAGCCATGGCAGCAGGCAAGCCCGACAAAGAGGCGAAGGCCGCGGCGAAAGCCGCGCGCAAAGCACAGTCGAAGGAACGTCGTCAGCAGATCTGGCAGGCGTTCCAGATGCAGCGCAAAGAGGACAAGCTGCTGCTGCCGCTGATGATCGGCGCGGTGGTGGTCACCGCGCTCGTGCTGTTCGGGATCGGCTTCCTCTTCGGCGCGCAGTGGTTCCTGCTGCCGCTGGGTTTGCTGCTCGGCCTGCTGTTCGCCTTCATCATCTTCGGCCGTCGCGTGCAGAAATCCGTCTACGGGAAAGCCGAGGGTCAGGCCGGTGCCGCCGCGTGGGTGCTGGACAACCTGCAGGGCAAATGGCGGGTCAGCAACGGTATCGCCGCGACCACCCAGCTCGACGCCGTGCACCGGGTGATCGGCCTACCCGGGGTGATCTTCGTGGCGGAGGGCTCGCCGCAACGGCTGCGTTCGCTGCTGGCCCAGGAGAAGAAGCGCACGGCCCGGCTCATCGGCGACACCCCGATCTACGACGTGGTGGTCGGCAACGAGGAGGGCCAGGTCCCGCTGAAGGAACTCCAGCGTTACCTCACCAAACTCCCGCGCAATATCGACACCAAGCGCATGGATCAGATCGAGGGCAGGCTCAGCGCGCTCAGTTCGCGCAGCGGCGGTCCGGCCATGCCCAAGGGTCCGATGCCGACCAATGCCAAGATGCGGGGTATGCAGCGCACCATCCGCCGCCGCTGACCCGGTGGCTCAACGCCGCAACAGCCACAGCACCCGGTCATAGGCGAGCACGTGGTAGGCGAGCAGGATCGCGCCGGACACCAGGGCGAGCCGCGGTAGCCCGGCGAGCCACAGCGCGGCCGCGCCGCCGAACAGCACGGTGAATTCGACCAGCAGTCGTATCGCGCCGGGTACCGCGACCGGAGCCTCTCCGGAGCGGCTCGGATCTCCCGGTACCGCGAAAACGCCCCAGGCCGTCGCCGCGATCACGGGGAGCAGCACCACCAGCAGCCACCGTCCCGGCCCGTCCGTCAGCCGCCAGCCGAGCACCCCGGCCGAAGCCAGGGCGGTGAGTTCGAGCAGGAAACGAAGGCCGAGCAGTACCGGATTCAGTGACACCGCGCGAGCGTAACCGGCCGCCACCCGTGGGAGGTGGTCAGCGAGAGCGCACCACCGCGGTGCCGGTCGCGCGATCGTGCATCCCGCGGCCGTCCGCGTCGGTGAACAGCGCGGGGATCACGAATACCAGCAGCACCTGGCGGCCGAGCGCCCGCAGGAACCCCACCGGCGCGTCGGCATCGACCCGGGCCACCCGGATCCGCAGGAAATACTGCCCGGGGGTGAACCCGAACAGCGTCACCGCCGCCACCCCGATCACGAACCAGAGTCCCAGGTTCACCGACGCGGCCGGTATACCCTGCGCGATCAGCGCCGAGATACCGACCGCGATGAGCCAGTCCACCAGCATCGCGACCACGCGGCGGAACATCCCAGGCAGTGACCCGGCGCCCTCCCGGGGCAGACCCAGGCCGGACCCGGCGTAGTCGTCGCCGCCGGTACCGGGGGCGACGGGAGGTCCGGAGAGCCAGGAACCGGTGATACGTGCCATGCACCCCAGAATAGGCGTACCTCCGCGTACGCTCCGGCCTCGCTCCATACGTCCGGCCTGCGCTCCCCGCGCACCTCGACCTGCGCCTCCGGCCGTGTGCTCGCGAGCACTTCCGCGTTCACGTCGGTCGTGCGCTGTTCGTATATCTGTGCATCCACTCGCCGGGCGCGGATTGTGGATAGGCTTTCGCCTCGACCGCACCTTCGGCAATGGTGCGGTGTCCGGGTGACGGGCGGCCTCCGTTACGCGAGGTCACCGCTGGATTCCGGGCACAAAGGGCAGTTCCGGACCGGGCCGGGCCGAGGACCGAGGACCGAACCCGCAGTTCGTGGCGTGGCCGAGGACACGCTGTCGACCCGACGTGTAACACTGGCGAAACACACTCTTGACTGGCGGGAAACACCCTGTCCATAGCGTCGGGTCGCGACGCCCCGCACTCGATACTGGCTGGGAATCTATCCGTAAGGAGAACCACGTGACGTTCAGCACGGCCGACGAGGTCATCAAGTACATCGCGGACTCGGAGGTCGAATATGTCGACATCCGTTTCAGCGATCTGCCCGGTGTGCAGCAGCACTTCTCCATCCCGGCGAAGGCCTTCACCGCCGACCTCGCCGAGGAAGGCCTCGCCTTCGACGGTTCTTCGGTACGCGGTTTCCAGTCCATCGACGAGTCCGACATGCTGCTGCTGCCCGACTACAGCACCGCGCAGCTCGACCCGTTCCGGTCGGCGAAGACGCTCAATATGAACTTCTTCGTGCACGACCCCTTCACCCGTGAGGCATACTCGCGCGACCCGCGCAATATCGCCCGCAAGGCGGAGGAGTACCTGCGCTCGACCGGTATCGCCGATACCGCGTACTTCGGCGCCGAGGCCGAGTTCTACATCTTCGACTCGGTGCGCTACGACTCGCAGATGAACGGCGCCTTCTACCAGGTCGAGTCCATCTCCGGCTCCTGGAACACCGGCGCGGCCACCAACCCCGACGGCAGCCCCAACCGCGGCTACAAGGTCCGTAACAAGGGCGGGTACTTCCCGGTCGCCCCCTACGACCACTACGTCGACCTGCGCGACAAGATCTCCACCAACCTGCAGAACGCCGGTTTCGAGCTGGAGCGCGGCCACCACGAGGTCGGCACCGCCGGCCAGGCCGAGATCAACTACAAGTTCAACACCCTGCTGGGCGCGGCCGACGATCTGCAGCTGTTCAAGTACATCGTCAAGAACACCGCCTGGGCCGAGGGCAAGACCGTCACCTTCATGCCGAAGCCGCTCTTCGGCGACAACGGCTCGGGCATGCACGCCCACCAGTCGCTGTGGAAGGACGGCAAGCCGCTGTTCCACGACGAGGCCGGCTACGGCGGCCTGTCCGACCTGGCCCGCCACTACATCGGCGGCATCCTGCACCACGCGCCGTCGCTGCTGGCGTTCACCAACCCGACCGTGAACTCCTACCACCGCCTGGTCCCGGGCTTCGAAGCCCCGATCAACCTGGTGTACTCGCAGCGCAACCGCTCCGCCGCGGTCCGCATCCCGGTCACCGGCAACAACCCGAAGGCCAAGCGCATCGAGTTCCGCGCGCCGGACTCCTCGGGTAACCCGTACCTCGCCTTCGCCGCCATGCTGATGGCCGGCCTGGACGGCATCAAGAAGAAGATCGAGCCGCTGGCCCCGGTCGACAAGGATCTCTACGAGCTCCCGCCGGAGGAGGCCAAGAACATCCCGCAGGCCCCCACCAGCCTCGCCTCGGTCATCGACCGCCTCGAGGCCGATCACGAGTACCTCACCGAGGGCAATGTCTTCACCGAGGACCTGATCGAGACCTGGATCAGCATCAAGCGTGACCAGGAGATCGCCCCGGTGAACCTGCGGCCGCACCCCTACGAGTTCGAGCTCTACTTCGACGTGTAAGCCGCTATAGCGGCCTGACCTGCAGCGGAACATTCACGAACCGCCTTCCGTCCGCAATACGTCCGCAACAGCTGTTGACGAGTCCACCCACTCCGCGATCACTCCACCGATTGCGGTCCGGGTGGACTCGTCTGCGTCCGGCCACAGATGCCCATAGGTATCCAAGGTCGTCTTGGCGCTGGCATGACGCAGCCGGGCCTGCACCGTCTTGATATCGGCGCCCTTCGCGATCAGCAGCGACGCGAAGTAGTGCCGCAGATCGTGGAAGGTGAATGCTTCGGGTAACCCCGGCACGGTGCCCGCGGTCCGGAGCTCCCGGATTCGCCGTTCGATCTGCCATGGGGGAGCGGGCTTGCCTTCCCCGTTGGTGACCATGTACTCGCTCGGCCATTTCTGGACCGCCGCTGACAGCAGCAACGTGAGCTCACGCGGGATCGGGATCGATGTCTCGCTGCACTCGGTCTTCAACGGTTCGGCCGGCCACTGACGTTTCGGGTGGACCACACCCCGCGTGAAGTCGATATCGGCCACTCGCAGCGCGGACACCTCGGCGACGCGAAGGCCCGCGAACAGTCCCAGCAGAATCGCCGGACGCAGATGTCCCGGCATGGCATCGTGCAACGCCCAGACCTGCTGCGTC
The DNA here is from genome assembly GCF_040609955.1 of Nocardia sp. NPDC004568. Taxonomy (NCBI): domain Bacteria; kingdom Bacillati; phylum Actinomycetota; class Actinomycetes; order Mycobacteriales; family Nocardiaceae; genus Nocardia; species Nocardia sp. NPDC004568. The sequence goes on along the minus strand of NZ_JBEXLL010000030.1, from coordinate 8,819 downwards.
GTGGCGACGTAGGGCTTCTGCTTCCCGGTCGGGGGAGCTGTCTTGCGCGAGCACGGATTCCGCGTCAATACACCCTCATGGACCGCATCGTTCATGATCTGCGACAGCCGGGAGTGCAGCGCGTAGACGTAGCTCGCCTGGTGACCCGCCCTCTTGAGCTTTGCCACCCAAGCCTTCACCGACGACGGCCGGACAGCCGAAAGTTGCGTATTGCCGAACTCCGAAACGATCTGCGCGATATGCACCTTGGCCTGCCGGACCGTTCCATCCCGGTTCACGCCGTAGCCGACAATCCACACATCGCACCACTCCTGCACGGTCATCTGAGCATCACGCGGCGCAATATGGGTGCCCTGGACCAAGGCCGATGTCTGCTGGTCCAGCCACTTCTGAGCATCTACCTTCCGGTCGAAGCCCTTCGCGTGCTCGTTGCCGAAGTCGTCGACGTAGCGAGCACGCCACTTCTTACCCTTGCCGTAGTTGGCCGATCGAACCTGTTCCCGCTTGGTCGTGCCGTCCGGAGCAGTGACAGTGACCGTCTTGTACCAGCGAGGCTCGATCCCCGACCGGCGATGCCGACGCACAGCCATCAGGCGGCCTCACCGGTTCCGGTCAGCTTCTCCTGCTCCGCGATCCAGGCCAGGACCACGGTCTTACGCCACACCCGCCGACGAGGGCCGAGCTTGAAACTGGCCGGTCCCTGCCCGACGTGCGCCCACCACCGCCAGGTAGCCGCCGGAATCCCGGTCAGCGCCTCGCAGTCCTTGGCCCGAAGGTAGGTTTCCTCTTCGATCATCGCTTCGCCTCTCTACGCTGCCTGCGGGGTTTTCGAAATGTGCTGCTGTGCTGGCGGACCGGCCGCGAGCAGTGCGCGGGTGTACTCGGCGCGCCAGATCTTGCGCTGGGCGATGGACGCCATGATCAGGTGATCGCGGGGTGGGGCCGAGCGGTCGCCGGGCCGCACGATCGAGAGCTTGAGGTGTGAGGTGTCGGGCTTGACGATCCCCACCGAGGCGAGCAGTTGCCGGACGAACTCGACACGGTCGGCCTTGTGATCGGGCAGGGTCTTGTTCGACCACTGCCGCGAGACCAGGACCCGGCGGCCGGGCAGGCCGAGGGTGTCCCGCCGGTGTGCCTTGCCTTTGCAGCGGCCCGGGATGGTCTTCTCGGTGGCGCCTTCGGGGACGATGCCGTAGCGCAGCCAGACCGGGCACCGCTTCGAGCACGGCGTGTGCTGCAACTCGGCATGCAACCGGTTGTAGTGCCGGCGAGTGCGGTCCGAATCGGTCTCCAGCACTTCAGCGATGGACTTCGTGAGGTACTTCGTGACGTAGCCGACAGCGCGATCGGCTTTGCGGCCGGGGACGTAGCCGCGGATATCGGAGCGGTCCATCTGCGCCCCGAACCGGACCACGTGCGCCGGCTGGAGGTCGTCGACGTCGTCGAGGAGGTCTTGCACGTCGTCGAAGGCCAGCAGCGGCGAACCGGTGGCGGGGTCGACGAAAGTCAGCCGGGTCGGGTCCCAGACCGGGACGATATCGCCGGGGTAGACCTCGCTGGCCCGGTCATGCGGAGGCCACCACACCTGATGGTAGGTCGCGGCCGTCACTTGCCGGATGATGTCGCGGGACACGGTGCCCCGGATCAGGATGTGCAGATGCGGGGCGCCGCGCTTCTGGGGTTCGACGGTGGCGAAGTACTGGATGTTCCAGCCCACCGCCCGGCGCAGGTTCTGGATCCAGCGGTCGAACAACGCGGAGAAGTGCACGATGTCACGGGCGGCGCGTTCGTAGTCGTAGGACTCCGGGTCGCGGGGTGAACCGTCGCCGACCACTTCGCCTTTGTCGTTTATCGCGCCGTCGCGGTTGATGGCCCCGTAGGACGGCATGGTCAGGGTGATGAACATCGAGGGTCGGTGACCGCCGGTGTACTCCCGGCCGACCGTCGTCTTCTCCACCTTCAGGCGAGGCAGGTTCGGCGCGTCCTGGCGCCGGCGAGTGGAGCGAGCACGCCGCGGCTTGGGTTCCCGGTCCAGAGCGGGCAGCCGGCCACGGAATCCGGACTCTTTCATCTCCGCGTCGAGGTCGGCGACGACTTCCCGGATACCGGACATCATGTCCGCGTCACCTTCGGCCTTGGCCTGCTGGAAGGTGTCGAACAGATCCGAGCGGGCCGCCAGCAGCGCGGTTTGGTGCTCGGTCGGCGGGGTCTTCTCGTTCTCGGGCTCCCGGTCGATGTGCCAGCCTTCGCGGGACTGGGTGATCCGCAGGAACCGGGCCTTGTCCGCACACGCCGGGCAGACCGAGGCGATCGTCGACTTGCACGGGGCGCCGATGTATTCCTCGGTGAGGGTCTTGGAGTTGTAGGCCAGCATCGGTATCGGGCGGGCGCAGATGTGTTCCTGCTGGGCCAGTTCGTGGGCGACGTCCCGGAAGTCCGGCAGGCTACGACGCTGGGCCGCGGTCTGCCGGATCGGGACGACCCCGGTATCGGTCGAGGCCGTGGTGTTCATCAGGCGGGGTGTCCTTCCTGCTTGGTCCAGTGATCCACCCGAGGCAGCACCACCGTCTCGGCGAGAGCGTCACCGAAGCGGAACCTCAGCTCGACGGTGGCGGGGCCGACGATGCTGGCACGGCACTGCTCGGCTTTGAAGGCGTGGGCGAGGGTCTCGGCGCGCATCTCGTAGTCGGCCGGCGACTGGCCTTCCAGCATCCGCAGCTGCACCCGATCAGTCCCATGACCGATGCCGACCGCAAGCAGTTTCGGTGTAGCGGTGCGAGTTTCGGTGGCCATAGTGAGACGGCACGCCTTCATCAGCCGGCCCCAGTTGCGGCGGTAGCGCCACCAGGTCAGGAACCGGGTCCGGGCACGGTCGGTGATCCAGCGGTCGAACATGTCCGGGCGGGCCTTGCGCCACAGCAGGATCAGCGCGGTGAATGCGACCCCGACCGCGATCCCGGAGGGCCAGCCGGCCAGCACACCCACGGTGACCGCCACGCCGATCGGGACGGAGATCGGTGGGAACAGGATTGCCCAGTGAATCGCGACCCCAGCACCGACTACGGCGTACCAGGCGGTGTTCAGGACCGCCAGGCCAAGTAAGTCGAACGGGTCACGCCGACGCTGGGGGCCGGTGGTGACGGTGGCGGTGGTGCTGCCGGTGGTGAGGCTGGTCGTGATGCTCATGACGGGTTCTCCGGATCGAAGAGTGAGAGTTGGTCGGGGCAGGGTTCGTGCAGGTTCTTGTTGACCCGGCGGGGTCGTTTGCTGCTGCGGCGGACCTGGTCGGCTGCCTGGACGACGATCCGGTTCGGCTCCCGTTTGGGCTGCTCGGTCATGCCGCACCCGCTTCCGAAGTGGTGAGGTAGTCCAGGAGGTGACGGCCGAGGTGTTCGGTGTAGGCCGGCGGGATCGCTTGGGCGAGTTCTTTGCCGGTCATCCAGTCGATGCCCATGCAGGCCGGCCCGGTCCAGGCGGAGACGTCGCCGGTGATGGAGATGTTCATGCCTGCGGCGAAGTCTCGGCGGGTCTTTTTCGTGCTGGTGCGGACCCGGTGGACCGGGTGCCACGGAGCCGGAGGCAGCCACGGGATACGGGGATCGATGGCGAACTTGCGGTGCCGGTAGGTGCGCAGACCGAACATGGATCCACACAGAACGACATCGGCCCGCATCCGGGCACCCATCACGTTTTCCACCACCCACGGAGCAGGTTGGCCCGCGAGCGCTTCCAGGGTGGCGCCCAGCAGCCAACCCGTCCCCTGCACGCTGGAACGAGACGACAGAGTCGAATGGTCATGGCACGGCGGAGAAGCAGCGATAGCGTCGAACTCGTGCCCGTGGACGGCCAGGTATTCCAAGGCGTCGGCGCGATGGAATTCGAACGGGTAGTTCGGCTGGTCCTCGATATCGATACCGACGACTTCGAAGCCGGCGAGGTGGTAGCCCTTCGATGCGCCACCGGCCTTGCAGTACAGGTCCAACAAGCGCGGCCGTCCGGGGTTCATGCTGCCCACCCCGAACCGTCGTCGCCGTTGTCGTGGTAGGTGGTGGTGAAGTCCCAGCCTGGGATTTCTCCGGTTTCGGCGAACATGCCCACCGCGACAGTGATCGGGTCGTGTCCGGCGCGTTCGAGGGCGCAGCGGCGACGGGCGGACAGGTCGATCACGTCGGCGGGGATGGTGTTGCGTGCCATGGTCATTTCTCCGTTCAGGGTGGGGATGGCTCTGGATGAACCGGTCAGGCCGCGATCGGGGCCGACGCGTCGCCGAGGTCGTCGGGGTCGAAACCCGAGTAGTCGGCCTGCGGAGACAGATCCGGCGCGGCCGGTGAGTAGATGTCGACGATGCGGTCGATGTCGTCGTCGGAGACCCAGAAGGCGCGGACCCGCACGAACGCGGTGGTGCCGTCTTCGCCGACGTAGCCGACACCGGGTGTGTGCTCGGAGATCTCGTCGCAGCGGGCACCGCGGTCGCGGGCGCCTTGGCCGTGGACCATGGTGTTCTGGCTCGGCTCATCCAGCCGCAGGCCGATGCGGATTGGGAACAGCTGCCGGTTGGGCATCGTCTCCTTGGACGGGTCCTGCAACGCCGCCACCACCGACACACCCGCAGCACGGCCCTTGGACAGCAGCAGCCCGGTCAGCCGCCGGAATTCGTTCTGTTCCTCCCGGGACGCATAGGCCGACAGGGAGGCGGCTTCGTCAATGATGATCAGGATCAGCGGCTCATCGGCCGAGGGGACGAGCTTTCGGACACCGGCCGCGCGCATCCGAGCGGAGCGTTCATCCATGACGTCGACAGCTTCGGCGAGCATGGCCAGGATGGATTTCGCGTCGACGGCGAAGCGGACGAATAGCTTTCCCTCACCGCGCCCGAACTCGACACCGCCCTTCGGGTCAGCCAGCCAGATATCCACCAACCCGGCTTTGACCGCGGGGCCGATGCCGTTGATCAGTGACCACAGCACCGAGCCTTTGCCCGATCCGGTGGCGCCGGCGAGGAGGATGTGTCCGTAGAGGACGCGCAGCCGCCAGGTGTCGTGGTCCTCGGTGGCACCGACCGGCACGGCTTCCAGGTCCACGCCGTAGGCCAGCAGATCAGTGACCGGGGCGGGGTCGGCGAGGGTGTCGGTGGTGCGCAGGTGCAGGTGCACGAATCCCGGACTCGGCGAGGACACCAGCACCTCGGGGACACCGAAGTAGGCGGCGAGCGCGGCCCGGGTCGCCTCGTCGTTCCAGGTCCGCAGCGACTGACCGCCCAGCATCTGGACCTCGACGAGCATCCCGGATTCGGTGAGCGTCGCGGCGGTGACGTTGGGGAACCCGGTCTCCCACGACCCGAGCTTGAGCGCGGGCCACATCAGGGCGAGCTGGGCGGAGTCGGTGACGATCGAGACCGCCGGTGCCAGATCCACCGGAACCAGCGCCGCGGGTGGATCGGGCTGTTTCACCCCGTCCAGGCGTCGCCAGCGCCACATGGTGAACGCGGTCGCGGCAGCCGAGCCACCGAAGATGAGCAGATCGGGCGAGATCATCAGGCACCCCCAACAGGGACAGCGATCGGCAGCATGGCTTGGACCGGTCGCGCGGGACGAGACGGTTTGGACGGCACAGCGGGTGCCGGGGACAACGCCGGGACAGGATCAGCCGCCGGCGCAGGAACGACGGTTGGAACGGGAGCAGGCTCGGGCTCCGGGGCGAGTTCGGCCGTGACGGGAGCCGGCGCAGACTCGGGCTCAGCCGTTGGCTCGGGCTCGGTGCGGGCTTCGGCGCGCTGACGGGCAGCCACACGGAACAACAAAGCGAGGCCGTGGGTATCGACCAGCAGCGATATCGGGGCGACCGCCGCCACCAACGCGGCAGCCCAGCCCGGAAGTGGCTGACCGGCCGCGACCGCGTGCACGGAATTGCCGGCGACCGAGACCAGCGAGCCGACCACCAAAACCCCGAGGAAGAACCGACGCTCTGATTTGTGGTGGGCGCAGACCAACAGCCCGAAGGTGGCCAGCAGGATCGTGCCGTCCACGATCAGCGGGAACAACCACGCATCATCGGCGGGCATCCGGGCCAGGCGGGCGAGGTCTTCCAGGGTGGAGAACGACAGCCGGAACGCTGCCGCCCCCACGCCCAGGATGATGAGTGCGGCGGACCAGCGCGCAAATCGCATCCCCGCCGACTGATCCGCCGCCCGCATCACGCCGCCTCAGTGCTTGAAGCGGATTCGCCCGCAGTAACGGCCGCATCGTGTTCGGCCAGCACGCCCGGCAGCGCTTCCAACAGCGACCGCGCATGCTCGATACTCAGGTGCAGGCACCCGCTGGCGAAGCCCAAGATGATGTTCACAGCCGGCGAGGTCTCGATACCCGACACAGTTCTGCCGGGCCAGTACTCGACCTCGATCGCGCCGTCGCCGTGAACAGTGGTGCTGAAGTGCGACATGATCACGCCGCCTTACCGGTAGCCCGAGCCGCATTCGCGTCGGCCGGGGCCTGCTTGGAACCGGAGTTGTCACCAGCGATACCGGTGGCGCGGATGTTCCAGCCGATGCTTTTGAACTCGCCCTGGCCGGCGATCTTCGGCTTGACCTGCAAGCCCTCCAACACGATCGGCCGCATACCCGGCGCCACCTCCGGAGCCGAAGGCACCGGCATGACATCGGCGACGAACACCAGATCGAAACTCGCCTGACGAGCGTTCGGGGCATCCGGGTCGGTGACCGTGGCCTTCCACAACCGCTTACCGGTGCCGTTGCCCTCCGCGTCCAGGTCCAGACGCTGCCGCTTCGGGGCGTTGCGGTCGGAGTTGAACTCTGTCATAGGCTCGACATCACCGAGCAGGAACAGGCCCTTCGGGAACGCCTCCGCGAACGCCGGGGTGAACCACAGATTCTTCATAGCCATTTCTGAAACTCCTTTGATCAGACGATGATCAGCCCAAGTCCAAGGTTTCTTTACCCCCCTAAAGTGACGGGCCGAACGTTGGGTGTTGTGGAGACTTTAGGGGGGTAAAGAAGACGATACGCCTGCCGGCGACCGAATGCAATACCCCCCTAAAGTCGCCGTCTACACTGGTCCTGTGGCTACTCCCGACGACTTTGACCAGGCACGGAACGATCCCGATCCGATCCGCCGTGGTCAGCGCGTAACGAAGCTGATGGCCTTCTATCAGCAGCGTGCGAATGAGCTAGCCCGTGCTCGGAAGGTCGCGATCGAGGAAGCCCACCGCGAACGAGGGATGAGCTACAAGGAAATCGCCGAGCTACTCGGGATCACGCAAGGCCGAGTCAGTCAGATTCGGTCGTCCGCGCCACGGGAAGAACGAGCGTTCTTCGGCGTGGGTCCAGTTGCGGTCGGGATTCCACGACGGTTCGGGCTTGAGGACGGCCGCGAACGGCCATTCATCGATGCCAACGACCAGGCGACTCAGAGCGCGCTTGAAGGCACGCTTGGCCGGTTGGTGCTGGCGGTTGAGAAATTCACGATCGATCCTGACCGTGAGGATTTGCCAGAGGGTGACTGCGTCATCGTCTGCGGGCCGAAGTCGGCCCCGGTCGCCCGGCGTCTCCTGGAGGGTGATTCGATACTCGGTTTCGAGCGCGACGACGATGGTTGGTGGATCACCGATTCGCGAACCGGACTACGGCATTCCTCACCGTATCGACGCGACAGCTCTATCCGGAACGATATCGGGTATTTCTCACGCCGCCAGGACGGAGGGCGCGTCATCGTGCACATCGCGGGCATCACCAGCGTGGGTTCGCTCGGCGTCGCACACTGGCTGGACCGCAACGTCAAGTCGGTGTTCGACCCGAAGGCCACCTTCGTAAACGGCGTCATCGAATGCGAGTTCGACGACAGCTTCGCCGTGACGGATAGCCGGATCATCGTCGGCCCGTACATGGAGAAGCCTTGAACGTCCACAGCGCCCAGCTTCAGGAAGGTTCCGCCGAGGACCGCCTATTCATGACCGACCGTGCGGTAGTTGTACTGGATGGCGCAACGTCGCACGACCCCGACTATCCCTCCGCGCATGAGTATGTCGATTCTCTTGGAGACGAGCTGTGCAGGCATCTGGCCAGTTCAAGCGGCCTATCCGACATTCTTGCGACTGCCATCGAATCGACCGCGGAGAGGCTTTGTCTCCACCCCGGAGCGCGGGCACCATCCAGCACGGTTGCGATCGTCCGCACCGACGCCGATGAGGTCGAGGCATTGGTTCTCGGCGATTCGTCCGTAGTCATGGGATGCAACGGCGGGACGCAGGACGTCATCTCAGACGAACGACTCGATGCACTCGACTTCCCTGAGTCCCAGTTCTACCGGGAGAATCTTAAGGCCGGCCACGGGTACGGCCCGGACCACTTCGCTGTGCTCCGATCGCTGCAACTCAAGCAGCGTCAGCGCCGAAACAAGCACCACGGTTACTGGATTGCCGAAGCGGACCCCGCAGCCGCTCAACACGCGATCATCCGCCGATATCCAGCGGATCGGGTCAACTGGGCGATACTCGCGACAGACGGGGCCGTGGACCCGCTCACGCCGCTGCGGATCTCATGGGAAGAAGTCGCCGGACTCGATGATCACGGCCTGAGGCAGTTGCTCGCGCGCACGCACCAGTGGGAAGCCGACAGCGATCCCGACGGTGTTCAGCTGCCGCGGTCGAAGCGCCACGACGACAAGACCATAGCCGTCGTTCGCCTCGCTAAAAGATCAGTTCAGAATGAGCTTTGGTGACAGCTTGCGCTGCCCCGCAGCGTGTTTGACAATCCCAGCGTGGGTGACGAGGTAGTGACCGATGCGTTGTGGGCAAGGCTGGAGTCG